>DASUZQ010000366.1:0-2077 GCA_036376815.1 Methyloceanibacter sp.
CGCGCGCTTCTCCTCCGGAAGCTTGTCGGGGAAGCAACCGATCCCGTCGTGCATTCCGACGGTCATTCGCGTCGGCGCCAACACTTTCTCGAAGGTTGCGAGTTGGATCCGGCCCGTGGTGAAGGCATGGTCGGCGACCACTGCCGGCGTGTCCGCAAACACCACTTTCACCTTGGCATCGGCCAGCGCCTTGCGGTCCAGGTAGCCGAAGTCCTGAGGCGCGCCGACGATCCATTCGCGGGTGCAGAAGCATTCTTCGCCGCCGAGATAAAGGGGAAGCTCGGTGCGGAGCTTGCCGCGGTTCTGTTGCAGGAAGCCGACCAGGCCGCCGAAATGATCGTAGTGGCCGTGGCTCAAAATCAGCGCATCGATGCTTTCGGGTGCGATGCCGAGCATGTGAAGATTATTGTTGAGGGTTTCGGGTGTGAATCCGAAGTCGACCAGCATGTTGCGGGTCTCATTGCCGCGCGTCGATTCAAGGTGCATGGCCAGTCCGAATTCGCCGAGCAGTGATTTTCCGGCAGGCGGCATGCCGAAGCGCTGGACCTCGACTTGACCCACCGTTGCGTTGGGCGCGATGGCCAACTGATAGCTGTCGGTGACAACCCGCACCGCCAAGCGATCTACTTCTGGCACCGGGCCGCGCAGGGCCTCTGCACGCGCAGGCTTCGCTCCCTCAAGCAGAGCGGCCACGATGTATCCCAACAACCCGGCACCGCCGCCGCACAACACGTCGCGGCGGAGCACTCCTGAATCATGGTGGTCGGGCGACGAGGCGTTCACGATTGGGGCCGGTCGTGTTGCTAATCTGCCCAACAATCATAGCAGGACTGGAACGCCAAGAGAGAAGGGTTCAAAGGGACGCAGCCGAACTCGGCAAACCTCAACGTCAACGACTTAATCAAGCCGCAAGAGGTGCAGGCTGAAGAGCCGGTCGATATCGGTCCAGGCGTGGACCGGCGTCCAGCCGGCGGAACGCGCCAGCGTTTGGAATTCCTCGATCGCATATTTGTGCGAATTCTCGGTGTGGATGCGCTCGCCTTTGGCGAAACTGAACGAACGGCCCAGCACCCGCACCGTCTGGCGCGCCAAACTTACGAGATGCATCTCGATGCGGCCTTGCGCTTCGTCATAGATCGCATCGTGGGCGAAGCGAGCAACGTCGATGTCGCCATCGAGCTCGCGATTGATGCGCTCGAGCAAATTGAGGTTGAAGGCCGCGGTGACCCCGCGCCGGTCGTTATAGGCGGGAATCAGAATCGCCGGGTCCTTTTTCAGATCGACGCCGACGAGAAACGCAGCATCGCGCCCGAGCAGCCACGCTGCATTGGCGAGGAAGGCTCTCGCCTCGGCTTGCGTGAGATTGCCGATGGTCGAGCCTGAGAAGAAGCCGAGCTTGCGCGGGCGCCGCGCGGCCACAGGCAGCGCGCGTGTTTTGGTGAAGTCGGCGATCAGAGGCCTGATGGCAAGGCCGTCATGCCGCTCGGAGAGCCACTCCGCTGCCTCCGCCAGGCTCTCGCCGGCAACGTCGATCGGCACGTAGAGCGTGACACGGCCAAGCGCGCCGAGCAGCAGGCTCGTCTTGCGGCTCGATCCTGAGCCGAACTCGACCAGCACGCGGGCGTCGCCCATGCGCTCGGCAATCTCAGTGCCATAAGCTTCCAGCAGTGCTGTCTCCACCCGCGTCGGATAATACTCTTCAAGCTGGGTGATCTCCTCGAACAGCGCCGAACCGCGGGCGTCGTAGAAGAAGCGGCAGGGAAGGCTGCGCGGCCTCGTCGCGAATCCGGCGAGTACGGCTTGCGCAAAGTCGTGGCGCGCAAGGTCAGGCCTCGGCGCTGGAGAGGTCGAAGACCGGCCGAGGTCTTCGACCTCGGTATGAGGGATGTCTCGCTCCATCAGGCGTCGCCGGCCAGGCGCAAGCCCATGAACTGCCAGCGCTGATGGGGATAGAAGAAATTGCGATAGGTCTTGAGGATGTGCCCTTCGGGCGTGGCGCAGGAGCCGCCGCGGAGCACGAACTGATTGCACATGAACTTGCCGTTGTACTCGCCGACCGCGCCCGGCGCCGCCTTGA
>DASUZQ010000367.1:0-6098 GCA_036376815.1 Methyloceanibacter sp.
GCACCTATGTGACGCCGTTCGATCCCGTCATCCTGCGCGAGGCTCTGCTGCGCGAGCGCTACCGCGGCGGCCAGACCTTCTATGTCGTGCCGCGCATCTCCGACCTCGACGACGCAGCAGCTTTCCTGCAAGAGCATGCGCCTGAGCTGAAGGTGGCCCGCGCCCACGGCCAGATGGCTTCGCGCGAGCTCGATTCGGTGATGAACGCCTTCTACGACCGGCAATACGACGTGCTGCTGTCGACCTCGATCGTCGAGTCCGGCCTCGACATCCCGACGGCCAACACGCTGATCGTACACCGCGCTGACATGTTCGGGCTCGCCCAGCTCTATCAGCTGCGCGGGCGCGTCGGACGCTCGAAGGTGCGCGCCTATGCCTACATCACCATCCCCGCCGATGCGCGGCTGACGCCTGCCGCCGAGAAGCGGCTCAAGGTTCTGCAATCGCTCGATACGCTCGGCGCAGGCTTCATGCTGGCAAGCCACGACCTGGACATCAGAGGCGCCGGCAATCTGCTCGGCGAGGAGCAGTCGGGCCATATCAGGGAAGTGGGCTTCGAGCTGTACCAGTCGATGCTGGAGGAGGCGGTGATCGCGCTGAAGGGCGGGGAGGAAGCCGTGATCGAGGATCAATGGAGCCCGCGCATCAATCTCGGCACTTCGGTGCTGATCCCCGAAGACTACGTGCCTGACCTTCAGGTGCGGCTCGGCCTCTATCGCCGGCTCTCCGCCGTCGAGAGCCACGACGCCATCGAGGCCTTCGCCGCCGAGTTGATCGACCGCTTCGGGCCGCTGCCTGAGGAGGTGCGGCATCTCCTTGACATCGTCGAGATCAAGGCGCTGTGCCGCCAGGCAGGCGTCGAGCAGATCGACGCCGGGCCGAAAGGCGCGGTCATCGCTTTCCGCAACAAGAGCTTTGCCAATCCTGAAGGGCTGATCGCCTTCATCCGCGACGAGGGGGCCGGCGTGAAGCTGCAGCCGGATCATCGCTTGATCTACTACGCCGATTGGGAGACGCCAGAGGAGCGGCTCGCCGGCACCCGCGATCTGCTTCGCCGCCTGGTCGACATCGCGGCCCAGGTGAAGAAGGCGGCGTAAGCGCTACGCAACCAAATATCACGCGTCATGCCCGGTTTTGTGCCGGGCATCCATGTTTTTGCGACACATAAGCAATTCGTGGATGGCCGGGACAAGCCCGGCCATGACCAGGTATGGGACGCGCTAAGGCTGAGGCGCAGCCCACCAGGTGTCGAGCTGATAGCCGTAGATCGGCGTGTCGGCGGGATGCTTCAGCCGGTTCCAATAAGCGAGCCATTGCGTCGGCAGATGGAACAGAGGCACAACGTAGTCGCCGGACAATAGAAGACGGTCCAGAGCCCGCACCGCGGCGACAAAGTTTTCGCTGTCTTTCGCCTCGAGCAAGGCCTTGATCATGGCGTCGACGCCCGCACTTTTCACCCCGGCATAATTGTATGTGCCCTCGGTCGCCGCGGCGTCGCTTCCCCAGCGAAAGGACTGCTCGTTCCCCGGCGACAGCGACACCGGCCAATCATACTGGATCATGTCGAAATCGTAGGTCTGCTTGCGCCGCTGATATTGCGCCGAGTCGACTTGGCGGATGCGCGCCTCGATGCCCACCTCCTGCAAGGCCCGGGCATAGGTGAGCAGCAGCCGTTCCTCGGCTCTGGTGGTGGCGAGGATCTCGAAGCTGACGGGCGTGCCGGTCTGGTCGCGCAGCTTGCCGTTCACCAGCCGGTAGGCGGCCTGTTCGAGCAGCGCCAGCGCCTCTTTGCGTCCCTCGCGGTTTTCGCCGGACCCGTCGCTCACGGGAAAGGCGAAGGTGCCGTCCATGATCTTGGGCTTGACCTCGCCTAAGTAGGGCGCAAGCAGCGCCTTCTCCCGCTCGTCCGCGGCGCGCCCGTGCGAGGAGAGCTCCGAGCGGGCGAAGTAGCTTTCGCTGCGCGCATATTGGCCGTGATAGAGCGTGCGGTTGATCCATTCGAAATCGAACAGCTTGATCAGCGCCTGGCGCACGCGGGCGTCGGCGAAGAGCGGCCGCCGTGTGTTGAACACCAGCGCCGACATGCCTGCCGGATCCTCGACCGGAAACTCTTCCTTGACGATGCGGCCGTCGCGCACCGGCGGGATGTTGTAGCCTTCCGTCCAGCGCGTGGGATCGTCCTCGGGCCGCGCGTCGATGGCGCCGGCCTTGAAGGCTTCGAACATGCTGCCGGCGTCACGGTAATAGTCGAAGCGGATCTCGTCGAAATTGAACTGACCTTGATTGACCGGAAGCTTCGCGCCCCAGTAGTTCGGATCGCGTTTGAAGGTGATGCGCGTGCCGGGCTTCACCTCGCTGACGAGATAGGGGCCGCTGCCGATCGGTGGAGTGAAACTCGTCTTCTCGAAGGTCTCGGGATCGATCAGATGGCGCGGTAGCACCGGCATCAAGCCCATGATCAGCGGCATCTCGCGGTCGCCGCTGCCATCGAAGGTGAACTTCACCTTGCGGTCGCCGGTCTTCTCCACCTTCGACACCTTCTGATAGTAGGAGCGGTGGTTGGGGCGCCCGTGATCGCGCAACAGGGCGTGCGAGAAGATCACGTCATCCACGGTGATCGGCGTGCCGTCAGAGAACTTGGCCTCAGGGTTCAGCGTGAACTCGACGAAGCTCCGATCGTCCGGCGTCTCGACCTTCTCGGCGATCAGGCCATAGAGCGTGAACGGCTCGTCGTAAGCCCTGGCGAGCAGGCTCTCATAGACATATTCGCGGATGCCTTCGGCGCTCTCGCCTTTGACGATGAGCGGATTGAGACTGTCGAAGGAGCCGCGCTTGGCGAGTGTGAGCCGCCCACCCTTAGGCGCGTCAGGATTGGCGTAGGGAAAATGGGTGAAGCCCGGAGGCTCGGCGGGCTTGCCGTGCATGGCAATGCCCGGCGCCGGCTCGCAACGGAGGCTGCCCGGAAGCAACACAAGGAGAAAAATGAGGAAGGAAAGGGCTTTCAACGGCGACGGGGTGTGGCTATAGATGCTTCCGCATTGCAGCATGGTTATCAGGGTAGCATGGCGCGGCAAGGCCGAAAGGTCTGAGGCGGCAGAGACCTTGCGTTAAACGGCGGAAGGAGCGAAGCCGCGCCGGAGTGCGTATCGGGAGGCTTTCCGGTCGCCGCCCAGCCACGTCTACGCCTCATTTCAGGTATTGACCCTAGGAAAAGGATGCGGGGGAAGCCGAGGTCGAGTGCCGGCTGAATCGGGGCCCGCAGAAACGAGGAAAGGTCGGTTATGAACTCGTCGATGGATCGATGGAACACGTTCCGCCGGTTGGCGGGGCCGGCATTGTTTGCGGCATATGCTTTGGCGCTCGGGACGACTTTGGCGGTGGCACAGGAATCCACGGCGCCCAAGGCAACAGCCCCGGCAGCGCCCGCCGCCGCGCCCGCGGCTGCTCCGGCGGCTGGCGCCCAAGCTGGCGCTCCCGAAGAGTCCGCATGGGTGAAGCTTTGCCTGAAGAACGAGCAGACCGCCAACAAGCAAGTCTGCCTCGTCAATCACGAGGGGCTTGAGCCCAATACCGGCATGGTGCTGGTCGCCGCCGCGGTGCGCTCGATCGAAGGCGAAGACAAGCAGCATTTGCTCGTCAGATTGCCCACCGCCTACTCGCTGGTGATCCCGGCCGGCGTGCAGATCAAGATCGACGACGGCGAACCGATCTCGCTGCAATATGCCGTCTGCTTCCCGACGAGCTGCCAGGTCCAGATGGAGCTCAGCAAGGAAATGTTCGACAAGATGCGCAAGGGCAAGCAGATGGTCGTCGCTGCCATGAACATGCAGCAGAAGGCCATGGCCTTTCCGGTTCCGCTCACCGGCTTCAGCAAGACCTTCGACGGACCTCCGGTCGACAACGCCAAATACGAGGAAGCACGGCGTCAGATGATGGAGAAATTCCGCCAGCGTCAGATCGAGCTCGCCAACAAGGCGGCCGAGGCGCAGCAGAAGAAGGAGCAGGGCGGTGGCCAGGCTCAAGCCGAGGGCGGTGCGCCCGCGCCCAACGCGACCGTCGCGCCGCCACAGACCGCTCCGGCCGCGCCGCCGCAATAAGTCAGGCGCAAGCCGCTCTCAACACAAAGGCCGCGTCGAAAGCGCGGCCTTTTCGTTTGTCGCAAGGATGCGGACGCCCGCGAGGGCTCAGTGCTCCTGGACGAAGCGGAAGCGGAAGATTCCGTCCCTGAGATCCTCGAACAGCTCCGACACCTGCGGATGACGCAGCGGCTCGTCTGAGATGTCGGGCACGAGATTCTGCTCCGAGACGTAGGCGATGTACTCGCTGTCCGCGTTCTCGGCGAGCAGGTGATAGAAGGGCTGGTCCTTGGCCGGCCGCACCTCCTGGGGAATGGAGCGATACCACTCCTCGGTGTTGGAGAAGCTCGGGTCGATATCGAAGATCACACCCCGGAATGGATAGACCCGATGGCGTACCACCTGGCCAATCTGAAACTTGGCGCTGCGGACGACTGACATGGTTGTGATGCCTTTCCCCCGAAGTCTTTGCCTTCGATAAGACTGTGGGGCGGAGGCACTGTCAACGGCAAATGAGGCTTATGCAGACCCTCAGGACCAGCGCCGATTCGACCACATGAATTGGTCGGGATTTTCCCTGATCCAGAACTCGAAATGCCGCTGAATCGCCGCGGTAATGTTGCGGATGTCTTCCGCCTGATTGTTGGTGCGCGGGATGCGCAACTCATTCACGTTAACATCGAAGCAGGCGCGCTTGCCGATTCGCACGCAGCGCCCGATCCAGATGCGGGCGCCGACCCTGCGCGCGATCATCGCCGCGATCGGCATGCTCTTGGCGGGGTAGCCAAAGAACGGCACTTCGATCCCTTGCGCGTCGTAGAGGTCTGAGATGAAGCCGAGCCGGCCGCCCTGGCGCACATAGTCCATGATTACCCGCGCCGTCTTTTGCCCTTCCTCCTTGCCGGGGGCACGGCGGCTGCCGAACAGGCCGCCCGGATAGAGGTCTTGGCGCTGGGCCCGCAGGTAATGGTCGACATAAGGGTTCTTGACTAGGCGGTAGACCCCGCCGGGTTTCACGCCGGCGAGCGTGATCGGCCACATGCCAAGCTCCCAATTGCCCATGTGCATGGTGACGATCAGCACCGGCCCCATCTTGTCCTTGTAGCGGGCGATGACATGGCCGTTGGTGACGTGCAGCCGGTCAGGCTCCTTGAGGATGCGGTCGATGTTCATCGTCTCGACCATGACGCGCCCGAGATTCTCCCACATGCGGAGCGCGATCCCTTCGCGCTCTTCCGGCGTCTTGTCGGGAAACGCACGCTCGAGATTGGCAAGGGCCCGTTTGTGCCTGCGGTTGTAGGGCGCGATCAGCCGCCAAAGTTTCGCTGAGATCGACCCGGCCACGTCGATGGGGAAGAGACGCACCAGCCCGATCAGAATCCTGAGGCCGAGATACTCAAGCCGGTAGCGCAGGTCGCGTAGCGGCGAGATGGCTGGAGCATCTGCCATTGGCTTTTCAGGTGCCTTGATCGGGGCGTGCAAGGGTGAGGGACTCCTCGTGGCAAATCGCGCCTTGAGCGTCAAGCTCGTGTGGACAACGCCTTCACTGTGGACCAGGACGCATCAGGCTCGGAAGCTCTGTCGGCGGCATCATGCCGATGCGCATGACGAGACGCCGCAGCGGCGGCAATATGTTCAGCCCATGCGAGACGATACCGCGCGCAGCCTGCAACGGCAGGAAGCCCGAGAGCAACGAGCGGCTCAAGAGATCGATGCCGTAGGTGCGGGTCAGCACATCGACTTTGCGGGCGCGGTCGTAGGCCGCGAGCACGTCGTCGCTGCCGGGATCGCCGCCATGCCGCCGCGCTTCGCCCACGCAGTCGGCGAGCGTCGCCGCATCGCGCAAGCCGAGGTTCAATCCTTGTGCGCCGATGGGTGGCAGAATGTGCGCGGCTTCGCCGACCAGAGCGATGCGGTGCCCGGCAAGAGTCTCCGCCGCTAATCGCGCGATCGGAAACTGGGCCCGCGCGCCGGCCTCGTCCACCTGCCCAAGAAGTCCTTCGAGCCTGTCTTGCAGCGCAG
>DASUZQ010000368.1:0-10077 GCA_036376815.1 Methyloceanibacter sp.
CGCCAAGCGCGCGGAAGTCGCTTTCCACGGCCTCTGGCAGGCCCGGCTCGAAGCTGAGCTTGCCATCCCGCTCGACATGCAGCCGCGGCGCCTCCACCGCGTCTTCCAGGCTCATGCCGCGGTCGAGCAGATTGACGGCGACCTGCAGGATGGCGGCGCGGATGCGGTTCGATCCTCCGCTGCCGAGGACAATCACGGTGCCGTCGGGCCGCAAGATGATGGTCGGCGCCATCATCGACGAGAGGCGGACGCCCTGCCGCCATTTCCCCAGGCCCTCCGGCGACAGATCGTCCTCGCCGAGCATGTTGTTCAGCATGAAGCCGAAACTGCCGACGATCGAGCCGTTGCCCTCTCCGTTGGAGAGGCTCGCCGAAGCTGCATTGCCGTCGCGGTCGATGACGCTGACATGGGTGGTGCCGCGGTGGGCTGCGGGGTGCCGCGCCGCCTCGCGCATGTTTTTCGCCAGCACGCCATCGGCGAGCTTGGCGGCGAGCCCCTCGCCGTGCGCGGCACGCGCTTCGTTGGTGGCCTCCATCACCTCCTTTAGCGCAAACGCGTCGAGCGCGCGGCCGGCATCGGCGAGCGCCTGCACAAACCCAAGGCCGAAGGCGATCAGCGCGCCGCTTGCCGCGGGCGGCGGGTTGAGCGCGACGACCGCACCGTCGTGCGGCGACAGGATGGGCGTCCGCCGCGCCACGCGATAGTCGGCAAGATCGGCAGGGGTGAGGTAGCCGCCGTCGCTCTGCTGCTTGACGATGGCCTGGCCGACATCGCCGTCCACGAACAGCCGCGCGCCGTCCTCGGCGAGCCATGCGATGGTCTCGGAGAGATCCGGATTGCTGAACGTCTCGCCCGCTTTCAGCAGCGTGCCCCTGGGCGCAAAAATCTTCGCCACGCCCGTCGTCGCCTTGAGGATCGGCGCGATGACGGTGAGGAGATAGGCCTGGAATGCGGAGAGCGGGAACCCCGCGCGCGCGGCGCGCACCGCGGGCTCGGCGAGCCGCTTCATCGGCAGCCGGCACAGCTCCTCGTGCATGGCGAAGAGGCCAGGCACCACGCCGGGCGTGGCGCTCGAGCCCGCGCCGATATGGAACTCCTGCTTGGCCGGACCGAAATCGGCAAAGATCGGATAGAAGTCGATCTCGCTCGCCGGGCGCCGCTTGCGTGGAGTCTCGGCGAAGAAATCGAACAGCGTGATCTTGTCGCTTCCAGCCCGCCGCCCCATGAGGAAGCCGCCGCCGCCCGGAGAGGCAAATACCGCTTCCGCGACGAAGCTCATGAACAGGCCGGCGACGCAGGCATCAAAGGCGTTGCCGCCGTCTTGCAGAATTTCCGCGGCCGCGGCGGCAGTCAGCTCATGCCCGGCCGCGACCACGCCTTTTTCCTTGCTCATGCGCGTGGCTTAAGGCGAAGCGCGCGCTGCGGCAAGAGCGGCGCCCCGCCTCATTCGCCGGCCGGCTCTCGCGGGACCCGATCTCTGATACAGTCCGGGCGTCGCACGGCAAATCATCGCGGAAAACAAAATGAAATACGCCAGCATCTGCATCGCGCTCGCCCTGATGGTCGCGACGTGTTTCCCAGGACAAGCGACGCCCGAGCCGAACCAGTCCGAAGCCGCCGCTCAGCTCTTCAAGGCTGGGAAGTTTACCGAGGCCGGCGACATCTACGAACGAATCGTCGCCCAAGATCCGAAGGACTATTCGGCGGTCCTTCAGCTCGGCCAGGTTGCCCTGCTCGCCAACCGGCTCGACGACGCGCAGAGATGGTTTGCAGCGGCCATCGCTCTGCGGCCTGGGGACGACGATGCCAAGGTCATGCTGGCCGAAGCGTTTTATCGCCGCGACGATTTCCAAAAGGCGGCGGCGGCGCTCAGCGGAGTCGAGGTCGGCAGCAATAAGCTGATCATCGAGCAATACCCGACTTTGAATGTCGCGAAGCTTGAGAGCTTCAAGGGACAGACGCCCTATGAGGTGCACGGGGACGGGCAAACCACGCGCCTCAAATTCTTGAACACTACTTCGCTGCCGGTCGTCAGCGTGCGCATAAACGGCGGCGACGAGGTCACGTTCTTCATCGATACCGGAGGCTCCGAGCTCGGGCTCGACACCGAATTCGCAAAGGAGCTCGGCCTCCCGCATTTCGGCGACGTTCAGGGCACGTTCGCCGGCGGCGAGCAGGCCAAGGTCGGGCACTCGCGCATCGATTCGCTCAAGCTCGGCGACTGGACCGTTCAGAACCTGCCCGTCATGACGCTGCCCCTTCGCCAACTCTCAGCAGGACTTGGCGTGAAGGGCATCGACGGCGTGATCGGCACCACCATCTTCTACCATTTCCTGGCGACGCTCGATTTTCCGCGCGGCGAGCTCGTGCTCCGGCGCAAAAACGCGGAGAACCTCAAGATGTTTACGGCAGAATCGTCCGAGGACAGCGTCGCGGTTCCGTTCTGGATGGCGAGCGATCACTTCATGGTGGGCTGGGGCCGCGTGGAGACGATGCCGCCTGCGCTCCTGTTCGTCGACACGGGGCTGGCGGGTGCGGGCGTAAAGCTCGCCGAGACGGTCATCAAGGAGGCGGGAATCAAGCTTGAGGAAGACAAGGCCTCCGAAGGTGAGGGGGCCGCCGGAACGCTGAAAGTCGTGCCCTACACCGTGCGCCAGCTTTCCTTCGGAGACATGCGGGAAGACGATGTCGCGGGCTTCTACGATGGACCGTTCCCGTGGGAAAATACGTTTGGCTTCCACCTCGCAGGCATGGTCGGCCACGAATTCTTCAAGCCCTACGCGGTGACGTTCGACTTCGAGACGATGCGGATTTTTCTCACCAACCAGCCGGCCTCGCCATGACGTGCCTCCACGCGCGGCGCCCATGAGGCGTCGTGAAGGCGGGCAAGCCTGCCCATGACGCGTCCTCTTTCGGCGCGTGCGGTCAGTTTATGACCGGCGGTAACGACTTTGCTTGGCTTTCATGAGGCTTGGCTAAGTTTCAAGGCCGTGCGCTCGCGAGCTTGCATGCTAGACATCCTTGCCAGGTACGGCTAAGCCGTATATGTGCAGGACGAGGATTTCGAGTGGGATGACACCAAGGCGGCGCAAAACTTCGCCACACACGGTGTGAGTTTCGAAGCTGCGCGCCTTGCTTTCGAAGACCCGTTCGCCCTTGAGCGCGAAGATCGCCGGCACGACTATGGCGAGGATCGTTTTATCCTGCTCGGAATTGTCGAAGAGCGCGTTCTCGTTGTCGCCTTTACCGTTCGCGGAGAGCGGACGCATATCATTTCAGCGCGCATAGCCGAACCACAGGAACGACGCCGGTACCATGAAGAAAACAGCTAAGGGCAAGCACCAGATCGACTGGAGCCGTGCCGACGCCATGACGGCCGAACAGCGGCGCGCTGTAGCTTCGGCAGATCCGGACAACAAGCCGATGACGGACGCGGAATGGGCTGCCGCGCCGCGCGTGCCGCAGGTCAGCGTCATCCGTCGTGCGCTTAAGCTGTCGCAGGAAGATTTCGCCGGCGCGTTTCAGATTCCGATCGGCACGCTGAGGGACTGGGAACAGGGCCGCAAAGAGCCGGATGCTGCGGCCCAAGCCTATCTTCGTGTCATCGCGCGCGAGCCCGACGCCGTACGCAAGGCACTAGCTTCAGCCTCTCGATCACGATGATCGTGGATTGCCGGTACCGGGCTCGATCAAGTAGGGTTTTGGGCTGGTCCTTACCCGAGCCGCTTCTCTAGCGCTGCGAGTTCGTCCTTCAGCGCTTGCGGCATCTTGGCGCCGAAGCTGGCGAAATGCTCCTTGATCATCGGCAACTCGGCCTTCCAGCCTTCCTTGTCGACGCTCGTCAGCTCCTTCATGTCGGCGGGAGCAACCTTGACGCCGTTGACGTCGATCGAGCCTTCTGCCGGCAGCTTTCCGATCGGCGTATCGACGGCCTTGGCCGTGCCGTCGCAGCGCTCGAAGATCCATTTCAGCACGCGGCTGTTCTCGGCGTAGCCGGGCCACATGAACTTGCCGTCGCCGTTCTTGCGGAACCAGTTCACGTAGAAGATCTTCGGCATCTTGCCGCCGCCCTTCTCGCCCATCTTGAGCCAATGGGCAAAATAGTCGCCCATGTGGTAGCCGCAGAAGGGAAGCATGGCCATGGGATCGCGGCGGAGATCGCCGATCTTGCCGGCGGCGGCTGCGGTCTTCTCCGAGGCCATGATCGAGCCGAGGAACGTCCCCTGCTTCCAATCATTAGCTTCGAGGACGAGCGGCACCACGGTGGCGCGGCGGCCGCCGAACATTATGGCGTCGATCGGCACACCCTTGGGGTCCTCCCATTCCGGCGCGATCACCGGGCACTGCGCGGCCGGCGCCGTGAAGCGCGCATTGGGGTGCGCCGCAGGTCTCCCCGACTTGGGCGTCCAGGAGCGGCGCATCCAGTCGACGGTGTGCTCGGGCGCCTCGCTCATCTGCTCCCACCACACGTCGCCGTCATCGGTCAGCGCCACGTTGGAATAGATGCAGTTGGCGTAGAGCGTTTCCATGGCGTTGAAATTCGACTCGGTCGAGGTGCCTGGCGCCACGCCGAAGAAGCCGGTCTCGGGATTGATGGCGTAGAGCCTGCCGTCCTCGCCGAACTTCATCCAGCAGATGTCGTCGCCGATGGTCTCTGCCTTCCAGCCGGGGATGGTCGGCATGAGCATGGCGAGATTGGTCTTGCCGCAGGCCGAGGGGAAGGCCGCGGCCATGAACTTCGACTTGCCTTCAGGATTGGTGAGCTTGAGGATCAGCATGTGCTCGGCCATCCAGCCCTCGTCGCGGGCCTTCACCGAAGCGATGCGCAGCGCGTGGCATTTCTTGCCGAGGAGCGCATTGCCGCCATAGCCGGAGCCGTACGACCAGATCTCGCGCGTCTCGGGGAAATGCGAGATGTATTTCGTCTTGTTGCACGGCCACGGCACGTCGGCGGTGGTCGGCGTCGGCAACGGATAGCCGACCGTATGCATGCCGCGAACGAAATCCTCGCTCTGCCCAAGCGCCTTCCACACTCTGTCGCCGACGCGGGTCATGATGTGCATGTTGGCGACGGCGTAGGCTGAGTCGGTCACCATCACGCCGAGGCCGGCGATGGGGGAGCCCACGGGGCCCATGGAATAGGGCAGCACATACATGGTGCGGCCGGCCATGGCTCCGTCATAGAGCTTGCGGAGCGTTTCCTTCATCTCGGCCGGGTCGAACCAGTTGTTGGTCGGGCCAGCGTCGTCCTTCGACTTCGAGCAGATATAGGTCTGGTCCTCGACCCTCGCGACGTCCGCGGGGTCTGAGCGCACCAGGATCGAGTTCGGCCGCTTCTCCGGGTTGAGCCACATGGCCGTGCCGCCATCGACCAGCGACTTCAGGAGATGCTGATATTCTTGCTTCGAGCCGTCGCACCACACCACCTGCTCGGGCTTGAACAGAGCCTTGGCCTCTTCGACGAAGGCCAGAACCTTGGGGTTGGTGGTCTTCGCACCTTCGGGCGCAATCTTCGACTGAACGCTCATGCGGGCTTGATCCTCTGGCTAGGGCGATGCGGCGGTAGGGTGAATTTCTTTCCCTTGCTAGCCCGATCTTGCAAACCTTTCAAGGCAAGCGGATCTAGGTTTCAATCAGGCTCCCGCGCCTCGCTGACGAGGCGTACCAGTTCCTTTCGCGCCTCGCCTGGCGTGGAGATGGGGCCAGCAAAGCGGATACGGCGGGCATCGCCTTCCCAGATCAGATCGCAGCCCTCCGGATCGATGCCGCTCATCCGCCAGAGACCCTCGGGCCCACCGGCGAGCCGCGTGGCATAGAGGCGGATGGCGTCGGCGTGGTCCGCGTTCATATGGGCGAGGATGTCGGGCTCCGCGGCGAGCAGATCGCCTGCGCCTTCGGTGTCGACCAGAAGCTCCTTCGGCGCGAAATCGACGATGCGGCCGAAGCCGCCGATATAGTGGGCGCCCTCCACGCGAAGCCGCCAGAAGGCGAAGTCGGGAAAGTCGGCGTAGAACGCAGCCTCAGGGTGCCTCGCGAGGAACCTGCGCCGCACCGCTTCGTCCACAACCTTCTCGGCCCTGCCCCAAAGGGTCACGCGCGCGCCTTGCAAGGGATCGCCGGCGGCGCCGGTGCCGTCGAACAGAATCGAGGCGCGCGGATCCGCCGCAAGATTTTTGGTGTGCTGGGCAAGGCCGGAGATCAGAAAAATCGGGGCGCCGGCGGCCTCGGTCGCGGTCGTGATCAGAGACGCGTAAGGATAAGAGCTGCCAAAGGCGATGGTGGCAAGCGAGGCCTTCAAGGCGCGACGTACCAAACCCCTTGCATCTGCAGCCAATTCAGCCTTGGACGGCATCTCGTTCATGTCTTATTTACTTGCGCCATAAGGATATTTGCTGCATTGCACTATTAACGGGCTGCGCGAGGCGCCCCCATGCTGCCATAATTTGCGTCAGCCTGAACCCCCCGATTCCCTGACTGCAAGGTGCCATCTCAATGCCAACCATCGCACTTGTCGACGACGATCGTAACATTCTGACCTCCTTGCGCATGGTGCTCGAGGCGGAAGGCTACAAAACCCAGACCTATAACGACGGCGCAAGCGCCCTTGACGGCCTTTCGGAAAATCCGCCGGACCTTGCCATCCTCGACATCAAGATGCCGCGCATGGACGGCATGGAGCTTTTGCGGCGGCTCCGCCAGCGCACCGAGCTTCCCGTCATCTTCCTCACCTCGAAGGACGAGGAGATCGACGAGCTGTTCGGCCTCAAAATGGGCGCCGACGACTTCATCCGCAAACCCTTTCCGCAGCGCCTTCTGGTCGAGCGGGTCAAGGCGGTGCTGCGCCGGGCCCAGCCTCGCGACGGCACCGCGCCGGTCGAGGACAAGTCCAAGGTGCTCGAGCGCGGCAAGCTCAAGATGGACCCGGAGCGGCACACTTGCGTGTGGGATAACCGCCCGGTGACGCTGACCGTCACAGAGTTTCTGATCCTGCAGGCGCTTGCCGCGAGGCCGGGCGTGGTGAAAAGCCGCGACGCGCTGATGGATGCCGCCTATGATGATCAGGTCTATGTCGACGATCGAACGATCGACAGCCACATCAAGCGCTTGCGCAAGAAGTTCAAAGCCGTGGATACGAGCTTCGACGTGATCGAAACCCTCTACGGCGTGGGGTATCGCTTCAAAGAGTAGCGGGTCAGGAGATCCATGACCGCCGAGGCCGATAGGTCCTGGCAGGAAGCCGAGGCGACGAGGTTCAGAGAGCGCCTGCGCCGCGGCCTCAAAGCAAGCTACGTCCGCCTGCGCAGGGGGGCGCGCTGGCTGTGGCAGCGTCTGCCCTTCCGCCATGGCTTCTCCAGCCTCACGCGCCGCATCGTCATCCTGAACCTGATCGGCCTTGCGATCCTCGTTTCCGGCATTCTCTACCTCAATCAGTTCCGCGCCGGCCTGATCGACGCCAAAGTGCAGAGCCTGCTCACCCAGGGCGAGATCATCGCCGGAGCGCTCGCAGCGTCCGCCGGCGTCGATACCGACCAGGTCCAGCTCGATCCGGAAAAGCTCCTGGAGAGCGAGCCGGGACCGGCGAGCAGCAGCGCCGACGACGACAGCCTCGGCTTCACCATCGACCCCGAGCGCGCCGCCCCGATCCTGCGCCGCCTGGTCAAGCCGACAGGGAGCCGCGCCCGCATCTATGGCCGCGACGGCGCCCTGATCCTCGATTCGGACACCTTCTATTCGCGTGGCGAGGTGCTCCGCTACGACCTGCCGCCGCCCGATGCCGAGAAGCCCGACGCGATCACCGCCTTCTGGCAGGCGGTGAAGACGCGCATGCGGCAATACGATCTGCCGCTCTATAACGAGATCGGCGGCGACAACGGCAAGGCATACCCTGAGGTCGCCTCGGCGCTCACCGGCACGTCGGTGCCGATCGTGCGCGTCAACGACAAGGGCGAGCTCGTGGTGTCGGTGGCGGTGCCGGTGCAGCGCTTGCGCGCCGTGCTCGGCGTGTTGTTGCTTTCCACTCGGGGCGGCGACATCGACAATATCGTCGCCGCTGAGCGCTGGGGTATCGTGCGCGTGTCCTTGTTCGCCGCCGCCGTCACCGTGGTGCTGTCGATGATCCTCGCCAACACCATCGCCGGTCCGGTGCAGAGGCTTGCCTCGGCGGCCGAGCGCGTGCGCCACAGCGTGAAGGCGCGCGCCGAGATCCCGGACTTCACGGACCGCACCGACGAGATCGGCCACCTCTCCGGCGCGCTCCGCGACATGACCCAGGCGCTCTACAAGCGGATCGACGCCATCGAGAGCTTCGCCGCCGACGTGGCGCACGAGCTCAAGAACCCGCTCACCTCCTTGCGCAGCGCCACCGAGACCTTGCCGCTCGTCAAGACTCCCGACTCCAAAGAGCGGTTGATGGAGATCATCCAGCACGACGTGAAGCGGCTAGACCGGCTGATCAGCGACATTTCCGATGCTTCCAGGCTCGATGCCGAACTTGCCCGCGAGGACGCAAAGCCCGTGGATACCGCAGAGCTGTTGCGCACCACCGTGTCGCTGTTCAATGACATCCATCGCGACGACACGCCCGAGGTGGTGATCGACGTCGCCTATAGCAGCGGGGCGCGACCCTATCGCTGCATCGGCCACGACAGCCGCTTGAGCCAGGTGATCGTCAACCTGCTCGACAATGCCATCTCCTTCTCGCCGCCCGGCGGCCGCGTGTCGGTCAAGGCGAAGCGCGTTGGCAACGAGATTCAGATCGCGGTCGAGGACGAAGGCCCGGGCATTCCGCCGGAGAACCTGGAGCGGATTTTCGAGCGCTTCTATACCGACCGGCCGCAGGAGAGCTTCGGCCAGAATTCCGGGCTCGGCCTCAACATTTCGCGGCAGATCGTGGTCGCCCATGGCGGGCGTCTGTGGGCTGAGAACCGTCTCCATGAAGGTGACGGCGCGCGCGGCAAAAGCGTCGGCGCCGCCGAACGCAAGAGCGGGGGCGCCCGCTTTGTGATCCGACTTCCCGCCGCGTAAGGATGGTTTCTGCCACGCGCGAGCTCGTGCACGGCACCTGCGTGGCGCTCGGCCCGCATGGGGCCTTGTTGCGCGGGGGCTCAGGCAGCGGCAAGTCGGACCTCGCGCTCCGCTTTCTTGCGCTTGAGGCGGAGCAGGACTTGCAACCACGGCTCGTCGCCGACGATCAAGTGTGGGTTGAGGCGAAAGGCGACGGCAGCCTTGTCGCCTCGGCGCCTGGGACCATCGCCGGCAAGATCGAGGTGAGAGGGCTCGGCATTTTGGACCTGCCGCATCGCCCTAACGCGCGGCTTATCCTCGTCGCCGATCTCGTTTCGGCCGAAGAGGTACCTCGCATGCCGCCCGATCCGCCCGTGCGAATCACCCTCGCAGGGGTTGCGCTTCCAGTTGTAAAACTTGCACCTTTCGAGCTTTCCGCGGCGCTGAAGCTGAAATTGGCGCTTCTTTCGGCGGTGTCACAATCGCCTCATCAACAGGCATAGGTTCGGGCTTGCGCCTGACCCCGGTCGCGACAAAGATAGCGGCCTTTAACCGGGCGGACCAATTTTGCGGGGCAATATGATCGGCGTCGTGATCGTTACACATGGCAGGCTTGCCCATGAATTCCGTGCGGCGCTCGAGCATGTGGTCGGACCTCAAGAGCAGCTCGAGACTATTTCCATCGGGCCTGACGACGACCTCGACGAGCGGCGCGCCGACATGCTCGCCGCGCTCGCCCGCGTCGACACTGGCCACGGCGTCGTGGTGCTAACCGACATGTTCGGCGGCACGCCCTCCAATCTCGCCATTTCGGCCATGGAGCGGTCCAATGTCGAGGTGATCGCCGGCGTCAACCTTCCGATGCTGGTCAAGCTCGCAAGCGTCCGCGGCGAATGCGCACTTGAGGAAGCGGTCAATCAGGCGCAGGAAGCTGGACGGAAATATATCAGCGTGGCGAGCCAGATCCTCGCCGCCAATTGAGGGTCTTCGACTCAAGTGCAATGACGATGGACGTCTCGGCGAACAAGCGCGGCAGCAAAGCGAGAGGGACCGGCAACGGCCTCTACTTCGCCG
>DASUZQ010000369.1:0-2988 GCA_036376815.1 Methyloceanibacter sp.
TCTGATGATCGAGCCAATCAGCGCCGCAATCGATCATCACGCGCGCATTGCCCAGGCGCACCAGCAAAGCGCTGTGGCGGGAATGGCGGCGAGACCTGATCTTGATCTCGCCGCGGGTGCCGAGAAAGGTGAGCTCGATGCCGCGCTCCTAACCCTTCTTGATCGCAATCCTCTTCTCGTTCTTTTGGAGTTTTCGGCAATCCTATCGTGGCCAATAGCGTTGCTTGGAGCCAATAATAGTCCGTTTCTTTGCGTCCTTGCTCTTTTTCTTGTTGACCCTCGTCAAGAGCTTGAATGGGACGGTTGGTATGTTTTCGGTGTGGACGACGTGATCAACGAGATCGAGACTGGCTCGTGACCCGCGGGGGACATTGGTTTGAGTATCTAAAAGGAGAACAACATGCAGGTACCCTTGCAGATCAGCTTTCGGAACATGGACCCCTCGCCTGCCATCGAAGCGGTCGTCCGCGAGAAAGCCGCCAAGCTCGACCGCTTCTTCGAGCGCATCGTGAGCTGTGACGTCACCATCGAGGCGCCGCATCGCCATCACCACAAGGGCAAGCTCTACAAGGTCCGCATCGACATCGGCATGCCGGGCAACGACGTGCATGTGAATCAGGAAGGCCCGAAGAACCAGGCGCATGAGGATGTCTATGTCGCCATCCGCGACGCCTTCGATGCCGCGGTGCGCCAGCTCGAGGATCATGCGCGGAAGCTCAGAGGCGACGTCAAATCTCGCGCATCCTAGTTTTTTGTTTGTACTCCACCCTCGTGAAGAGGAGTCCGCGATGAAAGTGAGAGACATGATGCATAAGGGCGTCACATGCGTTTCGCCCGACACCGCCATCGACGCCGTCGCCAAGAAAATGCGCGAGCTCGATGTCGGCGCCATTCCGGTCGCCGCCAACGGCAATCTTGTCGGCATGATCACCGACCGCGACATCACCATCCGTTGCGTCGCCGGCAACGAGGCGATGTCGAAGGTCAAGGCCAAGGACGTGATGACGTCCGGCGTGGTCTATTGCCGCGACAATGAGGACGTCGAGGATGCCGTCCGCATCATGGAAGGAAAGCAGATCAGGCGGTTGCCGGTGCTCGACGAGGCGATGCAGGTGATTGGCATGGTGAGCCTGGGCGACGTCTCGCACGCGCTCCCGCGCGACATTACCGGCGAGGTGACGAAGTCCGTCTCAGCCCACCATCCCTGACCTGCCGCCGTCAGGCGGCGGCTTGCTCCAGTTCAGGCTTCCACTGGCCGAGCGAGGCGAGCCCGTTCATGCGCGCCCGGTGAGCGAAGGCCGCCTGCGCCGCCGGAACGTTCTCAGGCCGTCCCGACCAGGCCTTTTGCGGCGCTGCCTGCAGCGCCCGGCTATAGGAGAAGCTCACCTTCCAAGGAAGCCCGCCGATCTTATTCATGGCGTCGAGCCTTGCCGTCGCATCGACGTCCGACTGCCCACCTGACAGGAACGCAATTCCAGGTACCGCGGCCGGCACACATTCTTTCAGCACGCGGATCGTCTTTTCCGCCACCTCGGCGACCGAGGCCTGTTTCGCCGACTTCTTGCCGGGCACCACCATGTTTGGTTTGAGCACCGTGCCTTCGAGCTTCACCCGCGCGTAATAGAGCTGCTCATAGAGAGCCTTCAGTGCGAACTCGGTGACCTCGGCGCAGCGGTCGATGTCATGGTCGCCGTCCATCAGCACCTCTGGCTCCACGATCGGCACGATGTCCTCGCTCTGGCAGAGTGCCGCGTAGCGGGCGAGCGCGTGCGCATTGGCGTTGATGCAGGCATAGCTCGGGATGCCTGCGCCGATATCGATGACCGCGCGCCATTTGGCGAATTTCGCCCCAAGGCCCCGATACTCGGCGAGCCTCTCGCCGAGACCATCGAGCCCCTCGGTGATCACTTCGCCCGGGCAGAAGGGAAGAGGTTTTACCCCCTTGTCCACCTTGATGCCGGGTAGCGTGCCGGCGGCTTCGATGATTTTGACCAGAGGTGTCCCGTCCTTGGCTTTCTGTCGAATGGTCTCGTCGAACAGGATCACGCCGGAGATATTGGCCATGCCCTTCGAGCGGAACAGCAGCTCCCGATAGTCTCGGCGATTGTCCTCGGTGCACTCGACACCGATCACGTCGAAGCGCTTCTTCACCGTGCCCGCGGATTCGTCGGCGGCGAGCACGCCCTTTCCGGGCGCCACCAGGGCGTTGGCAACTCTGTTGAGCTCGGCAAGATTCACGTTTCTCTCCCCTTTTTGGCGTAGGGTGGGCAAAACGAAGCGTGCCCACCAATACGTCCACGGGGGCAACCGGCGAAAGCCGTTGCCCACCCTACGACAAGTTTAACGCTTTCACCCTTTGGCATGGAAGCACCCTCCCATGAAGCCAGATCTGCGTCCTATGCTCGCCACCTTGACCGACAAGCCGTTCGACGATCCTTACTGGATCTTCGAGACGAAATGGGATGGCTTCCGCCTGATGGCCGAAATCAAGGGCGGCTCGGTCGCGCTTTATTCGCGGAACCTGATCGACCTGTCGAGAAAATATCCCTCGGTCTGCGCCGCCTTGCGCGGGCTTCACCGCTTCGCGGTCATCGACGGCGAGCTTGTCGCGCTTGACGCACGCGGCCGCTCGCGCTTCCAGCTTCTGCAGAATGCCGAGCGCGAGAAGGTGCGGCTGCGCTATTGCGCGTTCGACCTGCTCTATCTCGACGACCAGGATGTGCGCAATCATCCACTGATCGAGCGAAAAGAATTGCTTGAGAAGATTCTGCCGCGTGACCCTTTGCTGCACTACAGCACCCATGTGTGGGACAAGGGCATCGCCGCCTTCAAGCGCGCCGCCCGCGCCGGCGAAGAGGGCGTCATGGCGAAGTCCGCCCGTGGCCACTACTACTCAGGCCAGCGCACGCGGGAATGGCTGAAGGTCAAAGCCTCGCTCGGCCAGGAGGTAGTCATTGTCGGCTTCACCGCGCCGCGCCGGTCGCGGCA
>DASUZQ010000370.1:0-6179 GCA_036376815.1 Methyloceanibacter sp.
ATGCGGCGTCTGAGGCGCGCGAGGCCTATGGCGCCTACCGTGCCACCTTTGCCGTCGCCGAAAAATACGAGGCCGAGGTCCTGCCCTTGCACCAGACGATCTCGGCCGAAACCGAGCTGCAGTATAATGCCATGCAGATCGACGCCTTCGCGCTGCTCCAAGCGGCGCGGGAGCAGCTAAGAGCGAAGGTCGCGGGCATCGAAGCCAGGCGGAACTTCTGGCTCGCCTCCACCGACCTCAGCGTGGCGATGATCGGCGGCGGCGCCATTGCTTCCGAGCCCGACGCGGTGATCGCGGCGACGAGCAGCTCAACGAATGCAGAGTAGACAGGACGGAGCGTCATGAAGCTTTCACGACGGAGTTTTCTCGGCGGATCGGCCGTGGCGCTCGTCAGCGCCGCCGCCGTCAGTGGCCGCGGCCAAGCCGCCACTATTCCTGAGGCGCCGACCACGGACTCCCCTCTCATGCAGCCCCCGGTGGCGCCGCCCTCTGGCCAGGAGTACCAGCCGGTGGTGACACTAAACGGCTGGACTCTGCCCTGGCGCATGAACGGCGAGTGGAAGGAGTTCCATCTCGTGGCCGAGCCGGTGGTGCGCGAAATCGCCCCCGGCATGAAGGCGAATCTTTGGGGCTACAACGGCCAGGCGCCCGGCCCAACCATCGAGGCAGTCGAAGGCGACAAGATCCGCGTCTTCGTCACCAACAAGCTGCCGGAAAAGACAACGATCCATTGGCACGGCATGCTGCTGCCGAACGGCATGGACGGCGTCGGCGGCCTGACCCAGCCTCATATCCCGGCGGGCAAGACCTTCGCCTACGAGTTCGTGCTGAAAGGCAGCGGCACCTTCATGTACCACCCCCATTCCGACGAGATGGTGCAAATGGCCATGGGCATGATGGGCATGGTCGTCGTGCACCCAAAGGATCCGAACTTCCGCCGCGCCGATCGGGACTTCGTCTTCGTCATGAGCGCCTACCGGTTCGACCCCGGCACCGCCTTGCCGAAGGTCGCGGAGATGACCGACTTCAATATCTGGACGCTCAATGCGCGGGTCTTTCCGGCCATTGATATCATGCCGGTGCGGCTCAACGACCGCGTGCGCATCAGGATGGGCAATCTCACCATGACCGCCCACCCGATGCATGTGCATGGGCACCATTTCGCGGTGAGCTGTACTGACGGCGGCTGGGTACCGAACACCGCGCAATTCCCCGAGGCGACCACCGACGTGCCGGTGGGTGCCGCACGGGCCATCGACTTCGTCGCCGACGCTCCCGGCGACTGGGCATTTCACTGCCACAAGTCGCACCACACCATGAACGCCATGGGCCACAATGTGGTGAACCTGATCGGCGCTCGGGAGCAGGTTCTGGCGAAGGCGGTCAAGAGGGCGGCGCCGAATGCCATGGCCATGGGCACTGATGGCATGGGCATGATGGCCGAGATGGAGATGCCGCTCCCCGACAACACGCTGCCGATGATGACCGGGTTTGGTCAATTCGGTCCGATCGAGATGGGCGGCATGTTCACGGTGATGAAGGTGCGCGAGGGGCTCGCGGCGGGCGACTACAAGGATCCCGGCCCTTATAAGAATCCGCCAGGAACCGTCGCCTATGAGGTGAACGTTGCGGAGGCCGGCGAACCTGCGCGGCAGCCGGGTACAAGAGAGGCCCCAGGAATGGAGATGCCGGGAATGGATATGAAAGGGATGAACATGCCTGGGATGAAATCCGACGGACATCACTAAAACCGAGGACGGATTGCCTAATCACACCCTCAACCCGAAAAGGAGACGCAGCATGGTCAGGTGGATTTTCTCGAACCTCGTTTTTGGGACCCTCGCGTTGGCAAGTTTTCCCGCGAGCTTCGCCGTCGCCCATGAGGACCATCACATGGAATGCAACGAGACCGGCATGAACGCGATGCATGCCGACATTCAGGCGATGGATGACGGAGAGGCCAAAACCACGGCCTTGAAAGAGATGCAAATCGCCGAGGACATGATGGCCAAGAAGGACATGAAGGCCTGTGCGACCCACATGCACAACGCGATGGAGGCTACGGAGAAGTAGACGCGCTTCCCGGTCAATCGATGAGGGCTAAAGGCATGTCCGATTTAGCGGCTTCCCGGATGGGGATGCGCTGGTTGATCGTAACCTTGGCGGCCGGTGCATTGCTGATCGCCGTCGTTGCCGCTGGGCTCGTCTACATGGGGTCCTTCGACGTCGCGGCGGACAAGCCGCACTCCCAGCCAGTTTTTTGGTTGATGGACACGGTCAGAGAAAGGTCGGTCGCCGTCCGCGCGGCTGGCATAGCAGTGCCGGGCGATCTCGCCGACGCCAAACGCATTGCTTCAGGCGCAGCGCAATATGACGAGATGTGCAGCCTCTGCCATCTCGCCCCCGGGATGAAGCGGACCGAGATCAGCCGGGGCCTCTATCCGAGGGCGCCGGAACTCCGCCGCAAGAGCGAGCTCACGCCGGCGGAGCAGTTCTGGGTGGTGAAACACGGACTCAAAATGACCGGCATGCCGGCCTGGGGCGTGACGCACGACGATGAACTTCTGTGGGACGTCGTGGCTTTCCTGCGGAAGCTGCCGGACCTCACCGCCGAGCAATACCAAACACTCGTGAAGAGCGCTCCAAAAAGTCACGACGAAATGATGCACGAAATGATGATGGACGACGGCCATGGTCACGATGACCAACCCAAACAATAGACTCACCGTTACGAGGATCGACAAAGGCACATGACCTCCCGCTCGACCATACGTTTGACGTGCGCAATCGCGCTCGGCTTGATTGCCGCGGCGAGTTTGCCACGCGGCGTGAACGTGGCTCGGGCAGAGAGCGATGTTCGCTGCCCGGAAGGCGGCCTGCCGATCGAGACCCCTGGCGGTGAAAAGGAGCAGCGCCAGGCGCTCTATCAGCAAGCCAAGGCTTGCGTGAAAGGCGGGAAGCCGCTGCAGGCGGTTGCCCTGATCAGCCAAATCATCAAGGGCGATCCGACCGACGCTGTCGCTTACCTCAACCGCGGCAGCGCGCAGGCGGCCGCAGGAGAAATGGCGCTGGCGCTCGGCGATTTCAGCGTGGCCATCAACCTCGATCCGAATCTCGTCGAGGCTTGGTACAACCGCGGCACGACGTTCACCCACATCCGCCGCTTCGAGAGCGCGATCGCCGATTTCGCCGAGGCGATCAGGCTGAAACCGGATTTCGCGCTCGCCTATTGCAATCGCGGCTTGGCCAATATGGAACTCGGCCGTTATGACGAGGCTCTGGTGGATTACGTCGTCGCCATCGACCGCGATCCCAAGCTGACTTATTGCTATTTCAATCGCGGCAGCCTGTACCTGACCCTCGGCGAGTATCAGAAGGCGATCAGCGATCTCACCGAAGCGTTGAAACAGAGGCACGACGACCCGCTTGCCTTGACCCGGCGCGCCCAAGCCTACGAGGCCCTCGGCCGGAAGAGCGAAGCGCTCGACGATTTCCGCGCCGCGCTCGACGCCAATCCGAAGCTCGAAAGCGCGCAAGAAGGCTTCGACCGCATCGTGACCGAGCAACAGCGGTCTGACCGACACAAATAGGGCGGCGCGATGTGGTGTGGCGCGGGACCTAAGAGCGTGAGGTGATCTCGGCGACGGCCGGTCTCGGCGTCGCAGCGCGCGAGCGCCGCTGGGAATACATCAGGGTGAGGATCAGCCCGATGGTGAAAAGGTAGACCACGAGTTGGGCTGCGCTCGGCCGGTCCGTGTAGCCGATCAAGGTGTGCAGCAGCCGGCCAGCGAGGCTATCTTCCGCAAGAAGCCACGACGTGTCCCACACGGTCGAGGTGAGGATCTCGACATACCCGCCTTGTTGCAGGAAGGCGACCGCCTGGGCTGCAAGTCCCGCCGCGAGCAGCGTGATCAGACCAGAGGTCACCGAGAACAGACGGCGCGTGGGGATGGCGAGCAGGCCAAGATAAAGCAGCGCCGACACGCCCGCGCCCGCGAGAACCCCTAGGAGGCCGCCGAGGATCATGCCGGGCACCGACGTTCCGCCTGAGGCGAACACCCCGTAGAGGAATAGCACGACCTCGGAGCCCTCGCGCAGGACAGCCAGACCGCAGACCACGGCGAGTGCCAAGAGAGGCCTCTCGCCCGCAGCAACCTCACTGCCGACCCTCTTCATGTCCTGGGCGATCTCGCGGCCATGGCTTGCCATCCAGACATTGTGCCAGGTGAGCATGCCCACAGCGAGGATGAGGACGCAGGCATTGAACAGCTCCTGGCTGGAGCCCTGAAACAATGCGCCGATCTCGCTTGCGAAGGCGGCAACGATGCAAGCGCCGGCAAGTCCGGCGACGACGCCGAAGGCAACCCAGACTCCCCTCGCCGGCACCCCTTTGGTCGCGGCGAGCACGATGCCGACGATGAGTCCCGCCTCGAGGACTTCGCGAAAAACGATGAGGAGCGTTGCAAGCATTGGCTACTCGGCGACGATCACGCCTTTGGCGGTGTCTTCGTGATATTCGCCGATGAAGGAATATTTGCCGGGATCGAGCGGCCTGAGACGCACAGTGCCCGACGTGCCTCCGCCGATGACCTTCTCGATCTTAAGGTCATGGGATTCGAATTCCTCGGCCGTTTCATCCTCGTTTTTGACGTTGAGCGTCACGGGCTTACCTGCCGGCACATGAATTTCGGCGGGCGTGAAGTGATGATCCTTGATCGTCACGTCGATCGCCGGCTCGGCCTTCGCCACCGCCGGAAAGGCGAGACAAGCGGCCAAAGCAATAAGGGGCAGAGGGTGGCAAATACCCATGAATCTCTCCGGAATGCTGGGACGGGGCCTTTTGCCAAGCTATGTCCTCGGGTTGGCCTGCATGAAATGAAAACTGCACAAGGGAATAGTTGCGCGGTGTGCATGGGCTAGCGAACTGGCGGAAAGGCTTGCGCGCATTGAAGCGGTCGGTTCGCCAGCACCCGGTCGCGAGCCACTATGACGCAGGCGAATTTGCCCTGGGATCGTCCCGCGACGAGGCCCATCGCATGACGATACGTCCCGCGACGCGCGCGGACTTCGAGACGTCCCTCCCCTCCCTCTTGCTTATGGCGCTTGTCGCTTCTTCTTGCCAAGATAAGGGCCCTGCCGGGGCCCATAGCATGATCGAGAAACTCGAATTCATTATCGCGCTCGCCCGCGAGCGGCATTTCGGCCATGCCGCCGAGGCCTGCGGCGTGAGCCAGCCGACGCTGTCGGCAGGCATCAAGCAGCTTGAGGATTCCTTCGGAGTTCTGCTGGTGCAGCGCGGCTCGCGTTTCCAAGGTTTCACCCCTGAAGGCGAGCGGGTGCTCGACTGGGCTCGACGTATCGTCGGCGATACCCGCGCCATGCATCAGGAGATCGACGCGCTAAAACGGGGCCTTGCCGGCCATATCCGCATCGCCGCCATCCCCACCGCTCTTGCCATGGTCGAGCTGCTCACCACCCCCTACCGCGCCAAGCATCCCGACGTGAGGTTCACCATCTGGTCGCGCAATTCCATCGAGGTGCTTGGACTTCTTGAGAATTTGGAGATCGACGCCGGCCTCACCTATCTCGACAACGAGCCTCTCGGCCGGGTGCAGACGGTGCCCCTCTATAGCGAGGAGTACCGGCTGCTGACCTCCTCAGACGCGCCGCTCGGCAATCGCGACAGCGTCACCTGGGCTGAGGTTGGGAAGGTGCCGCTGTGCCTGCTCACCCCCGACATGCAGAACCGGCGAATCATCGACGGCCTGCTGCGCGAGGCCGGCGCCGAGTCGTCCCCGACGCTCGAATCCGACTCGATCCTCGTGCTGTTCGCCCATGTGCGCACCGGACGCTGGGCCAGCGTCATGCCGGCCAAGCTTGCCTCGGTGCTCGGCCTGACCGACACGGTACGGGCCATCCCCATCGTCAAGCCCGAGGTGACCCATTCGATCGGTCTCGTCGTTCCACACCGCAATCCCTTGACACCGCTCATCAATGCGCTGGTCAACGAGGCCAAGCAGCTTGCCCCGATTTTGGGCAGCGACAGTCCGCCGAAGCCGCGGCGCAAGCGTGATATGAAAACCCGATCGGCCGATAGAACTTTGTAATCAAAGGGAAATCTGGCTTTGCGCGCTTGCGATGCAGGGGGCCGCATAATATCTTTGCATGAGGATCAAAGC
>DASUZQ010000371.1:0-3190 GCA_036376815.1 Methyloceanibacter sp.
CTGCCGCAGCCGGACCCGTCTGTGATCAGGCTGTTCATGGTCGTTCCCGAGGTCGTTTCCATCCTCGATTATCGCAAAGGCTTCGGCCATAGCGACCTCGTCACCGTCACCGATGCCGATCGCGGCAGTGAGCTTAGCGCACGCATCGTCCAGCGGGCGCTGCTCCACCTATCGGAGAAGACTTCCAACTGGCAGCTTCGCCCCGCGCCGAAACTCCGCAACCGGCATCGGCCGCTTCCCCGCACGCTGCACCTGCAACAGGCGCACTGAGCCTTTGCCGCAGGCAATGGTGAGCTGATCGTCGAGCACAGTGCCGGGCTTGCCTTCACCTTCGGCGAGGGTCGAACGCAAGGCCCTGACGCGCTCGCGCTTGCCGTTGAGATCGATCTCGAACCAGGCGCCGGGATGGGGCGACAGGCCCCTGATCAGATTGTGCACGTCGCGGGCCGGGCGAGACCAGTCGATGCGGGTCTCTCCTGCCCCGATCTTGGCGGCATAGGTGACCCCCTCGTCGTGTTGCGGCCAGCAGGCGAGCGAGCCCTTTCCGAGATCGCTCAGGACCCGCACCATGAGTTCCGCGCCGAGTTTCGAGAGGCGATCGTGCAACTCCCCCGCCGCCTCGTCTGAGCCGATGGCGGTGCTCTCCATCAAGCAGACGGCGCCGGTATCGAGCTTCTCCTCGATGCGCATGACCGCGACACCGGTCTCAGCATCGCCGGCGAGAAGAGCGCGCTGTATGGGCGCCGCGCCCCGCCAGCGCGGCAGAAGCGAGGCGTGGATGTTGAAGCAGCCATAGCGCGGCGCTTCGAGGATCGCCTTCGGCAGGATCTGCCCATAGGCGACCACCACGCCGGCGTCGGAGTTGAGGCTCTTGAAGCGCGCCTGCTCTTCCGCGCTTTTCAGGCTTACCGGCGTGTGCACGGCGAGCCCCTTGCTCTCGGCGAAGAGCTGGACCGGCGATTTCCGGGCGGCGAGGCCACGGCCTGCCGCGCGCGGCGGCTGCGAATAGACGCCGACGACCTCGTGGCCAGCGGCGAGCACCGCGCCAAGCGCCGGCACGGCAAAATCCGGCGTGCCCATGAAGACGATGCGCATCACGGTTGCCTCTTAGGCCGGTTACGCAGCGAAGGGAAGCGGAGGTCGGCGAACGCCTAGAGCGCCTCGGCGCGCTTCTGCTTGGTGAATTTCTTCACGATCATGTCGCGCTTGAGCCGCGACAGATAGTCGATGAACAAGACCCCATTCAGATGGTCGATCTCGTGCTGCACCAGCGTCGACCAGATGCCTACCAGCGTCTGCTCCTGCGACTTTCCTTCCCTGTCGATGAAGCCCACGCGGGTCACGGCCGGCCGCTCGATCTCGGCGGTGACGTCCGGGATCGACAGGCAGCCTTCCTCATGCGTGCGCATCTCGCTTCCCCGTTCGAGGATCACCGGGTTCATCATGACGAGAGGCTGCTTCGCATCCTCGTCGCGCGAGGGATCCATCACGATCAGCCGCCGCAAAATGCCGACCTGAGGCGCGGCAAGCCCGATGCCCGGGGCCTCATACATGGTCGCCAGCATATTCTCCGCGAGCTTCAGCAGCGCGGCGTCGACCCGCTCGATCGGCGCCGCCTTCTTGCGCAGCAAGGGGTCCGGGATGGTGATGATGGGGAGGATGGCCATATGAGCCGGTGACATAGGATTGGCGGGACGGGCGGTCAATATGTTCCTGTTTTGATCTAGCGGGACCCCGAATCGGGCTATAGCTTCATTCCATGCATCTCAACCCCTTCCAGGTGGGGGATTTCACGCTCGATCCCGTGCAGGTTCTGCTCGGGCTGCTCGGGCTCGCTGTGCTTGCCCTCCTCGTGCTGGTGGTCATCGTCGCGGTGCATATGAGCCGGCGGCGGCGCGAGGCACGCGAGAGCGACGCCCAGCTTGCCGAACTCAAAGGCCGGCTGCAGACGCTCGCCGAGATCAGCGTCTCGCGTCACGGCGAGCTTGCCCGCGCCGTCAATGAGCGACTCGATCGCATGACCCATCGGGTCGGCTCCGACTTGACCGAAACCGCGCGCAAGACCACCGACTCCATCGCCAAGCTGCATGAGAGGCTCGCCGTCATCGACTCGGCGCAGAAGAACTTGACCGAACTCTCCTCCAACATGGTCAGCTTGCAAGAGATCTTGGCCAACAAGCAGGCGCGCGGCGCCTTCGGCCAGATGCGCATGGAAGCCATCATCCAGGACGGCTTGCCCAAGGGCGCCTTTACCTTCCAGGCTACGCTCTCCAACGGAAAGCGTCCCGACTGCCTCTTGCATATGCCGAATACCAAGGCCGGCGTGGTGATCGACGCAAAGTTCCCGCTGGAAGGCTTCGAGGCGTTCCGCGTTGCGCGCGGGCCCGAGGAGAAAAAGGAGGCGGCGCGGCGCGTGCGCGTCGATGTCGGGCGTCATGTTGATGCCATGGCCGAGCGCTATTTCCTACCGGGAGAAACCCAGGACACCGCGATCCTGTTCGTGCCGTCCGAGGCCATCTATGCGGATCTCGCCGAGCATTTCTCCGATCTCGTGCAGAAGGCGCACCGCGCCCGCATCGTCATTTGCGCGCCGAACATGCTCATGCTTGCGGTGCAGACCATGCAGGCAATCCTGAAAGACGTGAAGATGCGCGAGCAGGCCCATCTCATTCAGCGCGAGGTGAGCAGGCTGATGGAGGACATGGGGCGGTTGCGCGAGCGCGTGCTCGATTTGCAGCGGCATTTCGGTCAGGCGAACGAGGATATCGAGAAAATCCTCACATCGTCGGAGCGGATCGCTTCGCGCGGCCACAGAATAGAGAGCTTGGAGTTCGAGGGAGACGGGGCAAACGGTGCAAACGGCGTCGAAAACGGCCGCGCGGCGTCCCTTGCGGTGCCGCCGTCTCAGCGTTATCCGGCGGAAAGTGAACGAGAGCGGCGACGCGCCACAGTGACGTGCCAGCCTGACCTGCTCGCCGGGGAGTAGTTTCGTAGCGATGGTCGATCAGATTCTCGCCGGCGGGGCGAGGAGCCTCGTCAATTTTGTGATTCACGCCTTGATCATGGGCGCGCTGTTCAAGCTCCTGCTTGGCATGTCGGGGCGCGGCTCCGGCGCCCCGGAGTTCCTGCGCTACACCGTCGTCATTGTCACCACGGGAAGCGTTCTGTTAGCCGCCCATTTCGCCGAGGT
>DASUZQ010000372.1:0-8514 GCA_036376815.1 Methyloceanibacter sp.
CCGGGCGGGCCCGGCCTTGAAGAGCAGCCACGCCGCTCCCACGTCGCTGGCACAAGGCGGTCTCCGGTCGCTAGTAGCGCGTAACGCTTAGCGGAGTTGTCGGCCAGGCCGCGAACAGTTTCAGCAAGGGCTCCCATGGCCAGGGGGCCCTTGTTCTTTGCTAGGACCCCGCCGCAGCGAGTGCGGCGCGTCCCATTTTGGCGGCTACGGCTTCAGTTTCCTCTGCTAGCAAGTCCTCTCCAATGTTCTGGAGCAGCTCGGCCGCGTCCATCAGCTTCAGGTAGGCAAGTCGCAGCAGCTCTTCTCTGTCCCCCATCGTCCTCCGTGCCCCCAAGCGAGCGCGTGACCCCTCTTGCCTTGAACGGCGCTAGCAGCAGTCAGTTCCGAACAAGTGGGAAATCCCACAGTGAGACGATTAGCGACGTGCGAGTAGAGGATTGTGTCCCGAGATGCGCGACTGACGGCGCGCATGGAACTTGTGGTCGTTAACTTTCGTTTTGACTGCAACAGGGACGGCACAGAGCACAGGAGGGATACCTATGTTCAAGATGCTTCGCCGTGTTCCGGTGAAATCGCGCTTGCCAGTTGAGGCGTGGCTCCTCGCGGCAGCGGTGACGCTCTACTCGTTAGTCAGTTCGCAGCTGCACCTCAGCGACCCGACCGCTCTGCAAGCGGCCGGACCTGTGGCGACACATTTAGCGTCATTGAGTAGATAGTCAGTCAGAACGGAAGGCCCTGCTGGCGGAGAGAATCGCGTTCTTCCGGGCCCACTAGCCTTCGCTCGCGACGCGAGCGAAGACTGCCGCGCCGAAGCCCAAAGGGCGCCTACGCTGGCTTGAGATAACCGTATACAAACAGCTCGGTGCTCACGAGGTCGCCGTGCACAGGCGGGGTGACGGCGAGATAGCAACCGCGACTAACGGCGAACCCCGTTTTCAAGCTGACGTTGCCGCCGATCATCTTGTTGTTCGAAAACTGAGGGCTCGCGACGAACATGATGGTCTGCTGCCAGCCCGAGCTGGAAACCTTCGCGATCCCGAGCGTTAGCTTCGTCAGAGCGCCCGGCGCGAGCGGTTGGCTGAAACCTGAATAGTAGGACAGATCGGTGATGACGAGGCACTTACCTCTCGGCACCACGTAGCCGTACGGCTCAATGTACTCGCTGTTGATCGAAGTGCCGTCGGATCGTCTTCGCGAAAACCCACGTGTGGCTCCGCCCTCAAACATGGGATTCGCCATCGCCAGCACGACAAGGTCGCCCGCCTCGGGACAACAAGGGTCGGACGGCGTCGCCGCACGGCGACGTGCCGCGGTCGAGGCCTTTCGGCGCTTCGCTATCGCCATGCGACTACGCCTCTTGCGATTGTCTCAGCCACACTACCGCCACCGCGGACGAGGGGACACTCGATCTGAATTCGAAGGGCGCCGGGTGTGCCGGCGCCCTTTCGCACGATCAGGACTTTTTCTTCTTGCCGTTGAGCCACTCGAGGAAGCCGCCCTTCTTCGCGGCTGTCTCGTGTTTGTGGCCCTTCTTGTGAATGACCGTCTTCTTGACGCCGTGGCTCGTCTTCACCTTCTTGACGATCTTTGTGCCGCCGTTCTTGGTCTCTTTTTTCATCTCCTTCTTATGCGCGTGCGCAGCGGCGGCGGCGACAAACGCCCCGCAAACATTGCGGCGATCACTCCATTTCATGCCGGCGGCTTCGCAGTCGGCGCGGGTCAGCGGTTGCGCGGCGGCCGTGGCGCCCGCGCCGCAAACGTTCGCGCCGTCATCCCAGGTCATGCCGGCCGCCTCGCAGTCGGCGCGGGTCAGCGGCTGAGCGGCGGCCACGGTGTCGGCGCTGCCGCAAACGTTCGTGCCGTCATTCCAGGTCATGCCGGCTGCATCGCAGTCGGCGCGGGTGAGCGGCTGTGGCGCCTCATCGGCGGCAAATGCGTATCCGCCGCAAGCCAAGCCGAATGTCAACGCAAGAACAAGTACTGGCGATCTCATAGCAATTCCCCCCAGCGATGATGGAATTTTGACAATACCGCACTCCAATTTCACCTTACAGCACTCCTTTTGTGGGCCTGAACAGGGGAGGGGTGCTACCAAATATCACGTAACGGACAGTAAAAGGCGCCTCCGAAGGGAACAACCATGGGCAGTTTGCCAAGCCGTGGAAGGGTTTGCGCGGCCTTGCGGGCCCTCTCTTTCGGCGCCCTGCTGCTGCTGCCGGGCCTGGCACGCGCCGCCGAGCCGACCCTTAGGATTGCTGCCGGCGGGAAGACGCGCAGCTACACCAGGGATGAACTGCTGGCGAGGCCCGATGCCGCCACCATCGAAGTGGCGAAGGACATTACCTATGGTGGGCCGATGACCTACCGCGCCGTGCCCGTCGCGGCACTCCTCTCGGGCCTGAATTTTCCGCCAGACAGCGTGATGGAGGCGGCCACCATCGACGGCTTCGCCCCGCAGGTCCCGCTCGACCTCTTACGCAACACCGATGCGAGCAAGGCCATTGCCTGGGTCGCGATCGAGACGGCCGATCACCCCTGGCCCAAGATCGCCGGCAAGGACTACACCGCCGGGCCGCTCTATGTGGTGTGGACGGGGCCAGAGGTGGCGAGCATAAGGAGCGAGCTCTGGGTCTATCATTTGGCGAAGTTCGAGAGCCAGCTTTCGCCGGTCTCGCGCTGGCCCGGGCTTGCCGTCGATCAGAGCCTGCCTGCTGACGATCCCGTGCGCGCCGGCCAGACGCTCTACATCGCTCAATGCCTGCCTTGTCACAAATTGAACGGCGGCGGTGCGTCCGATGTCGGGCCCGATCTCAACCTGCCGATGAATGCCACCGAATACATGACGGAGGCGGGGCTGCACGCCCTGATCCGCGACCCGAAATCGGTGCGCACCTGGGCGGGACAGAAGATGGGCGGCTTCCCGCCGAGCTTTGTCAGCGACCGCGAGATCGGACTCATCCTCGGCTACCTCAAGCACATGGCTGGCCGGAAGGTCGCGCCTTAGTACTGCCTCAGAATCCGTAGTTCAGGAGCGCGATCTCAGGCGCGTACCACTCGCGCACCACGGCCTCGGTCTTCGGCGTGTAGTAGCTGCGGTAATCCTGCCGCGTCTCCTTGTTGGGCGTGACGTTCGATTTGGGCACGTCCAGCTTGCGCGCAACGCCGACCATGTGAAGCGCCTTGGCGAGATCGGCCTCGAGAGTTTCGTAGCGGCCGAGGAAGTCGACCGCGAGCGCGCCGTCTTCCATATAGATCTCGTGATTGTCGACATAGGCGCGGCGGCGGCTTGCCATGAAGCTTTCGAAGCTCGGCCGGCTCGCCTTGGTCTTGGTCTTGTAGAAGTACCAGGAGATTTGCCGGTCCCAAGGATTGCGGTCGAAGGCGAATTTGAAATAGCTCCGCCAGATGTCGTCGCCCACATAGGCGCGCACGAGATGCGCCGGCATATGCTCGTAATAGCCGACGCTCGGGTGATAGTAGCGCTCGGGCCGCCCGAGCAGCTTTCGCCACAGCGGACGCTTCGGCTTCAGGGGATGCTCGATGCGATAATTCTGCGGCGGCCTGCCCTTGCGGTCCTCCTCGCTCTCCTCGCGATAGGGCGTGATCACGCAAGACGGCCCGCACAGCTCCGACAAAGCCGCCTCGATGGCCGTGCCGGCGGTCTTCTTCGTCTTGAGGAAGATGAATTTGTGCTCGTGCGAAATGATCATGCGGCCCGCGCTTTGCGCTCAGAACTGATAATCGAGCAGCTCGATCTCGCGCGCGTACCAGCGCGCCACGATGCCCTTTGTGTCGTCGTCATAATAATCGCGATAGGGAAGGGTCGTGGGGCGAAAATTGGTCTTGGCCCGCGGCAGATCGGTGCAGAGGCATAAGCCCACACGCTCGAGCGCAATTTTCAGATCCTCTCCGAGAGTTTCGAAGCGCCCGATGAAATCGACCGCGACGTTGCCGTCGATGGAATAGATGTCGAAATTGTCGATGCGGGCGTGGGTGTCCTCATGCATGAAGGTGGCAAAGGAGGGCGGCGCGTTCTCGTTCCGGTAGCGGTGGTGATAGAAAGAGACCTGCCGGTCCCACGGATTGCGGTCGAAGGCGAATTTGAAGTAGCTCTGCCACACTTTGTCGCCGATACGCGCGCGCGCCTCCGCCGCAGGCATGTGATTGTAGAAGCCGTAATCGGCCGCGGTGAATTTGAACCAGCGGCGGTTGAGCAGCGGGCGTGGGCTGCCCCACCAGCCATGCAGCCGCCAATTCTGCGGCCCGCGTCCACTAGCGCGCCGCGCCTCGTCGATCTCGGTCAAGGGAGTGATGACGTCCTCCGGCCCGCACAGCTCGGTGAGCGCGAGCTCGATGCTGGTGCCGGCAGTCTTCTTGGTCTTGAGGAAGATGAACTTATGCTCGTGCGAAACGATCATGATGGCCCCGACGCGCGCACCGCGACTTTGGCAATTTTGTTCGAGGAAGCAACGGATTTTCGGCGTTAATTCCACGCAATCTCTATAGGGTTAATCTAGTATGAAGGAGTGGTGACGGCCATTTTGGGGGCACTCCGTGGCAAGCAGCATCGTCCTTCGCTCAGGCACTCCGATTTTCAAGTCGCTCGGCTTCGGCCAACGCGCCCACGCGGTCGCGGACGCCGTTGAGCTGAAGCATGTTCTCGTAATTGCTGGGCCATCGGGATCGGGCAAGAGCACCTTCATGGGCGAGTTCGTTTTCGACCGGCTGCCCAAGAATATCTCCAATCATCTACCGCAAGGGGCAAAGACCTGGCTGCGCACAAGCGGCAACGAGCTCGGCCGAAAGGGTCTCTCCCGTTTAGTCCGGGGCAAGGGCGGCTCAGAAGGGCTCGTGGTCCATTACGATATCATGCGCGCGTTCAGCCGGGGGTTCGAGCACTACGCCAACGATCCGGCCATGCAAGCCGTGACCGAAGCCAAGGCGGCGCTGACGGTTCTGACCGTGTTGCCTCCGCGCGAAGTCCTGTTCGAGCAGTTCCTGCGCCGTGCGCGCAATGGCGAGTACGAGGAGTGGTGGGACAAGAGGCGGCTGATGAGGGGTCTGAAGCGCAAGCTGCGCGGAACGCTCCACAAGCTCACCGGGCGAAGCCCAAAGCTCCTCAAGGAGTGTCATCTCGGTCTCCTCGAAGTGTATGGATCGGATCAGGCGCTCAGCCATTGGACGCATCGCTGGGAAACATTTCTCGACGGCGTGCGGAAACGCCGGGACGATGTCCGCCTCATCTATGTGGCGCCTGACCCCGCGCGAGACGAGCACCGGCGCTTCCATCTCTTGCGCCGCGTGTGACCGAAAGGCGGGGTATCAGCATGTCTTTGGCGCAAACCGGGAACTTCAAAGCCTATCCCGCGAGATCAAAGCGGCCCTCCTTCGGGCGAAAGATCAGGGCGGTGTGGCGGCGCGCTAGATGGAGCTTGGCGCACGGCCTCATCAAATCGGCCTTCTATGTGGCGAAGGCCGGCGGCAGGCCTTACGAGCCGGTTGAAATCGGCGGCCGCCGTTTCGACAACGTGAGAGACAGCGATGGGCGATGGCGCGCAATCGCCACTGTGCTCAAGCAATTTGGCGTGCGCAACCTGCTCGACGTCGGCTGTGCGGAAGGCTGGTTCGTGCGCCGCGCCGCTACCGATCTGCATTGCTTCGCCATTGGCATCGAGGCAACGGATTGCCTGGCTGTGGGGGAATTGTCTCGGCTCTACGATCGGGCCGAGCGCATGGCGACCATTAGGTCATTCGTCGGCCCGAAAGATCTCCTGGCACTGCCGAAATTCGATGCCGTGATCTGCATGTCGGTCGTCCACCACATCATTCGCGCCTACGGCCTGGCGACTGCGGGGGAATTCGTAACTGCGCTCGTGTCTCGGGTGAACAAGGTCTTGATCTTTGAGGTCGGCACCTCAGAGGAAAGCTCGTGGACCGAATTCCTGCCTGAGCTGAGCCAGGGGCACGAGGTCTTCGTCAGGGATTTCCTCGAGCGCTGCGGTTTGCGCAACGTGCGCGTCATCGCCGAAAGTCCGGCCTATCATCGCGAAGTTCAGCGTTTGCTTTTTGTCGCCGAGCCGAAAGAGGAGCCCAAAGAGTCGAGCGACAGGAAGCTTCAGGGATCCGAAGGTCGCCTGAAGCTGGTTTGATCACTTCGCCTTCTGCTCCTCGAGCCACAGCGCGAGATCTTCCAGGATGGCGCCGAAGTGAATCTCGGGCACGCGGAGCGCCATGGCAATGTCTTTCAGCTTCTTGCGCTCCTCGGCGGCGATGCGGTCGTCGGCGATCAGGGTGAGGTAGGCGGCGCGGATGATCTCCTCCTTGGTCTCGCGGTCAAGCACGGGAGCCGCCGCGGTGAGCTCGGCGAGAATTCCGTCTCTCGTGGCCGCTTCCGCCACCTCGGCGATCTCTTGCGGGGTGATCGGCCTCTTCGCCTGGTCCTGGTAGACCTGCTGCATGAGGCTGATTTCGCTGTCCTCGATGGCGCCGGCGTCGGCCGACGCGACCGCGATCATCGCCTTCAGGATGAGATCGGCCCGCAAGTTCGCCGCCCGTTCCGGCACAATGCCCTCCTAGCCCAATTGCCGCCGATTGTGCAGGCGCGCCCTCGGTTTGCCAAGCTGGCATACTGCCGCGAAATCGGGATTCAATTGGGATCGATTTCCCTTTATGACGCGGGCGACGCCTTTTTCATTCCGCTAACGCCCCGGTCAGTCAGTGACGCCCCTCAAAGTGATCTTCCTCGCCGATACGCGGCCTGGCCATTACCACCTCGCCGAAGGCGTCATTGCCGCGCTCGCACGGCTCCGTCCGGTCGAGGTCACCCGCATTCTCGTGCATCGGAAGTGGATCGTGCCGACACGCTGGCTGCGCCGTCGCATCAACGCCGAGAGCTTTTTTCCGCCGCGCATGTTGCGCATGGCCTATCGCATCGACGCCGAGGCGCTGCCCAGGGCCGATCTCGTCGTCTCCGCCGGCGGCGAGACGCAGATGCCGAATATCTGCGTCACGCGATATCTCGGCGTCCCCAACATCTTTTGCGGCTCGTTGTTGCGCGGGCTCGGGTCTGAGAATTTCAGCCTGGTGATTTCCTCCTATGACCGCGACGCCGGTAGCCCTCGGCACATGGTGGTGCTCAAGCCCTCCGCCATCGATCCCGAAGCGCTTGGACGCCCGGCCGCGGTGCCGCGCTACGGACCCGATCGTCATCCGCGCCTTGCCGGGTTGCTGATCGGCGGCAATGCCGGGCCGTTCCGCTACCGGCGCGGCGAATGGGAGAGGTTGCTCGATTTTGCGAAAGCCCTGTCCAACGCCTGGGGCACGCGCTGGCTCGTCTCCACCTCGCGGCGGACTCCCGACTTCGTCGCCGACCGTGTGGCCGAGTTGGCCAAGGACGAGAGCGTGATCGCCCGCTTCATCGATTATCGCACCGCTGGCCCCGGCACGCTGCCGGATGTGTTTCGCAAGGCCGAGCTGATCGTCTGCACCGAGGATTCGAGCACCATGGTGTCGGAGGCCGTGTCGGCGCGGCTGCCCGTGGTCGGCGTAGCGCCGGAAGCGCATCAGTTCACCGACGAGGAATCGGCCTACCGCGAATTCCTCGTGCGCAACAATTGGTGCCGCGTGCGGCCCATCGCGTCACTCACGCCCGATACCCTCGCCCAGGCGCTCACGGAGATCGAGCCGATCAAGGAAAACCCGCTCGACGCGCTGGCCGCCAAACTGAAAGAGCGCCTGCCTGCCCTGTTCTAGTCGTTGAGTTCACCGCCGCAATTCGCTAGAAGCTCACTCAAATTTCCAACACCAAACCCACGCGACCCTCGGGAGACCCATGGCCAGCCCGCAATATGTCTATGTCATGAATAAGCTGTCCAAGACCTATCCTGGCGGCAAACAGGTGCTGAAGGACATCACGCTCGCCTTTTTGCCAGGCGCCAAGATCGGCGTGGTCGGCTTGAACGGCGCCGGCAAATCGACGCTGCTCCGCATCATGGCTGGCGACGAGAAGGAGTTTCTCGGCGAGGCCTGGGCCGTCGACGGCGTCACCGTTGGCTTTCTGCCCCAGGAGCCGCAGCTCGATCCCGCCAAGGACGTGACCGGCAATGTCATGGAAGGCGTGGCGGGGAAGAAGGCGAAGCTCGATCGCTATAACGAGCTCGCCATGAACTATTCCGACGAGACCGCCGACGAGATGGCGAGGCTCCAGGACGCGATCGACGCCGGCAACCTTTGGGATCTCGATGCGCAGGTCGAGCAAGCCATGGACGCGCTCCGCTGCCCACCCGGCGATGCGAAGGTCGATACGCTGTCTGGCGGCGAGAAGCGGCGCGTTGCGCTTTGCCGCCTGCTGCTCGCCAAACCCGACATCCTCCTGCTCGACGAGCCGACCAACCATCTCGATGCCGAGAGCGTAGCGTGGCTCGAGCATCATTTGCACGACTATCCAGGCACTGTGGTCATGGTCACTCACGACCGCTACTTCCTCGACAACATCACCGAATGGACGCTCGAGCT
>DASUZQ010000373.1:0-2657 GCA_036376815.1 Methyloceanibacter sp.
AGGTCGGCGCGCCCGCTTTCGATGTCGCGGTAGGTGTCGAGCATCTCCTCGACGGAGTTGGTGAGCTTGGCCAGCGGGTTCAGCGGAAAGCCCCAATCTTCCATGGCGCGGTAGATGCCCCATTGGGTGTCGGCCGGGAGCTTCGGCGCCTCGCCCCAGCCATAGGCGAAGAATTGCAGCGGACGCGAGGCGGTGATGGCCGGATCGAGCTGGCGCAAGGAGCCGGCGGCGGCGTTGCGCGGATTGGCGAAGGTCCGCTCGCCGCGTTCCGCTTGCCCCTCGTTGAGGCGCTGGAAGGCGGCGCGGCTCATATAGATCTCGCCGCGCACCTCGAAGGGATCGGGGAAGCTCTTGGCCTTTATCGCCTTGGGGATATCGGGAATGGTGCGGACATTGGCGGTGACGTTCTCGCCTTGATAGCCATCGCCGCGGGTGGCCCCCTGGACCAGCCTGCCCTTCTCGTAGCGGAGCGTAATCGACAGGCCATCGATCTTCGGCTCGGCGGTGAAGGCGAGGCCCTCCACGGTCTCAAGGCCGAGAAAGCGGCGGATGCGCTCAAGGAAGTCACGCACGCCGTCATCGTAGAACACGTTGCCGAGCGAGAGCATCGGCACGCTATGCATAACCTTGCCGAAGGCCTCGACCGGCTCGGCACCTACGCGGGCAGAGGGGCTGTCTTCGCGGATCAGATGCGGGAAGTGCGCCTCGATCACTACGTTTCGCTCGCGGAGCGCGTCATACTCGGCGTCCGAGATTTCAGGCTGGTCCTGCCGGTAGTAGAGCGCGTCGTGACGGGCGATCTCGCTTGCGAGGCGCTCAAGCTCGGCGGCGGCCTCGCCCTCGGTCAAGCGATCGACCGGCGTTGGCACAGGCGCTTGCGTCTTGCCCCTACTCTTCAATTTGCTCATGGCGGCTTATCTGGCTCATGCCGATCTCGACATCAACCGATCGGCGGCAGCACGGGCCTCGTCGGTGATGCTCTGACCGGCGAGCATACGGGCAATCTCCTCGCGCCGGCGCTCGCCGTCGAGCACGACAACGCGCGTCGTCATGGCCTCGCCCTGCGGCCCATGCACGGCCTCCTTGGCGATCAGCATATGCTCATTGGCGAGCGCGGCCACCTGCGGCGCGTGGGTGACGGCAAGCACTTGCACCTTGGCGCCGAGCCTCGCCAGGCGCTCGCCGACCGCGGCGGCGGTGGCGCCGCCGACGCCGGCATCGACCTCATCGAACACCAGCGTGGGCGCCGAGCCGCGAGCCGCGAGCACCACTTTCAGAGCCAGGATGATGCGGGCAAGCTCGCCGCCCGAGGCGACCTTCATCAGGGGACCTGGCTCGGTCCCCGGATTGGTGCGCACCCAAAATGCCACCCGGTCGATCCCGTGCGGGCCGCCGTCATAGACGCCGACGGTCTCGACCCTGGTGATGAGCCGCGCCTTTTCGAGCTTGAGCGGCGCAAGCTCGGCAGCAACCTCCACATCCAGCCGTTCGGCGGCTGCTTTGCGGGACTCGCTCAAGCGCATGGCGGCCTCGGCATAGACCTCACGCGCGGCGACCGTGGCAGCGGTCAACGCCTCGAGCTTGGTCTCACCTTGATCGAGCGCGGCAAGCTCGGTCTCGAGGCGAGCGACGAAGGCCGGCAGATCGTCCACGCCGACCCTGTGCTTCCGCGCCAGCGCCCGGAGCGCGAACAGGCGCTCCTCGGCACGCTCGAGCTCCTGCGGCTCGAAGGCGGTGGCGGCAAGCGCCTCCTCGATCTTGGCGCGGGCGGCGTTGGTCTCGCTGAGCACCCTCTCCAGCGCCTCGGCCACGGAGGCGAGCAAGGCGCCGCTGGCGCCGACCTGACGCTCGATGCGGCGGAGCGCAGCGGCAAGGCGCGCCCCACTCGTCCCCTCGCCTGTCAGCGCATCGAGCGCCTCGTTCAGCTCGCCGGCGATCTTCTCGGCATGCATCATCAATTGCCGCCGAGAGGCGAGAGTCTCCTCCTCTCCAGTTTGCGGATTGAGGCGCTGAAGCTCGTCGAGGGCATGATTGATGTAGTCGGCATTGGCGCGGATGGCGGCGATCTCGCTTGCGTGCCGCGCCCTCTCCTCCTCGGCAGACCTCCAAGCCTGCCAGGCCGACGCGACCGCACTTGCGTCGCCGGCAAGGCCGCCAAAGGCATCCACGAGATCGCGATGGCCGCTCGGATCGATGAGCGCGCGATCGTCGTGCTGGCCGTGGATCTCGACCAGCGCCTGTCCCACCTCGCGCAAGAGCTGCACGCCGATGGCGACGTCGTTGATGAAGGCGCGGGTGCGGCCGTCGGCGGATTGGAGACGCCGAAGGATCAACAGCCCGTCGGCCTCCAAGCCGTTATCGGCGAGGAGGCGCAACACCGGATGATCGGGAGCGAGCTCGAAACTCGCGGTGACTTGGCCCTGGCTCGCGCCGCGCCGCACCAGCGAAGCATCACCACGGCCGCCGATGGCAAGGGTGAAGGCATCGAGCAGGATCGATTTTCCGGCGCCGGTCTCGCCGGTGAGCACGCAAAGTCCGGGACCGAATTCGAGATCGAGCCTGTCGATCAGAACGATGTCGCGGATCGACAAAGCGGATAGCATGATGCGCGCGTCAGGCTGGCTTGCCGTCGCCCTTCCAGGTCTTGGTGATCCACG
>DASUZQ010000374.1:0-3387 GCA_036376815.1 Methyloceanibacter sp.
TTCGGTCGGCGATAGCCTGCCGACGGTCAGGTCGCACTCTATGCCGCCGCGATCGTTCAGCATCTGGGTGTAGACGAGGGACCCAGGCGGCTTGGCGACGTCGTTCGCACAGATCCACGACAGCGCTGCCTCGGCGTCCCTGCCGGCCAGCATGAACTTGGCGAACGAGGTCTGGTCGAACACCGCGACGCGCTCGCGGCACGCGATGTGCTCACGGCCGACGGCGTCGAACCAGTTCTGCCGTTCGTAACTATAGGTGTCCTCGGCCTTCTCCCCACGTGCAAGATCGGCAAACCAGTTCGGCCGTTCCCAGCCGAGCTTCTCGCCAAAGCAGGCGCCTTGCGCTTTCAGCCTGTCATAGAGCGGCGACCGGCGGAGCGGGCGGCCCGAGCGATATTCCTCGAACGGCCAGGCCATCGTGTAATGCTTGGCGTAAGCCTCGAGCGTCCGCGTGCCCACCCAGCCGGTGTCGAGGTGGTTCTTGCCAAACCGGCGAATGTCGACCGGCCAGAGGTCGTAGGGCGGCTCGCCCTTGGCTAGCCATTCGGCAAGCGCCATGCCGGCCCCGCCTCCGGCAGCGATGCCAAAGGCATTGAAGCCCGCGCCGACAAAGATGCCGCGCACCTCTGGAGCCTCGCCGAGGATGAAGTTGCCGTCTGGCGTGAAGCTCTCCGGGCCGTTGATGAACTCCTTGATGCCTGCCGTCTGCATCGCCGGCACGCGGCCAACGGCGAGCTCGAGCAGCGGCTCGAAGTGATCCAAATCGTCTTCTAGAAGCTGGAACTCGAAGCTACGGGGAAGGCCGTCCACGGCCCACGGCTTGGGATTTGGCTCATAACCGCCCATCACCAGGCCGCCGACTTCCTCTTTCCAATAGGTGAGACGGTCTGGATCGCGCAGCGTCGGCAAGTCGCGCGTCACGCCATCGATTGCCTCGGTGATGAGATATTGGTGCTGCACCGAGACGAGGGGAATGTTGACGCCTGCCATGCGCCCGATCTCGCGCGACCACTGGCCTGCACAGATCACGAGCTTGTCGCAAGTGATGCGCCCCTTGTCGGTAGCGACGGCGCGCACGCGGCCGTTCTCCACCTCGACACCGGTGACGGCCACGCCCTCGAAGATCTTGACGCCGGCGTTGCGCGCGCCCTTTGCCAGCGACATGGCGATGTCGGACGGCGAGGCCTGCCCGTCGGTCGGCAGGAACGCCGCGCCGACGACGTCATCGACCTGCATCAGCGGCCACAGAGCCTGGGCCTCCTTGGGGTCAAGGAGATGCATTTCGAGACCGAAGGAGGTGGCGGTGGTCGCCTGCCGCTTGACCTCGGTCCAGCGCTCGGGATTGCAGGCGAGCCGCAAGCCGCCGTTCCGCTTCCAGCCGGTGGCGAGGCCGGTCTCCTGTTCGAGCCTGTCATAGAGCTCGACCGAGTAGCCGAGGAGCTGGGTGATGTTGGCGCTGGTGCGCAACTGGCCGACGAGCCCTGCGGCGTGCCAGGTCGAGCCGCAGGTCAACTTGCCGCGCTCGAGAACGAGCACGTCGCTCAGCCCCATCTTCCCGAGATGATAGGCCACCGAGCAGCCGACGATGCCGCCGCCGACAATCACGATCTTGGCAGAAGACGGCAGGTCGCTCACGAGCGGTCCATGGTTTGATAGGCCGCGTAGGCGGCCTCGAAGCGTCTCAGATTCTCAGCCGTGTAGCCTGCGTAGTCGAAATCGAGGGTCGAGTGGAGCTCGGACACCATGCTCCACATGGTCTCGCGGAGCAGCGATGCAGCGGTCATGGCCGCGGCACGGCGGCGCACCCGATCATCGACGGGTTTGCCGAAATAAAGGCTCAAAGCCTGCTCGGCCTGCTCAGGAGAAAACTCGCTATTCGAGGCGAGGCCGCCGAGATCGAACAGCGGCGAATTGAACCCCGCGTACTCCCAGTCCACGAGCCACAGCCGGTGCCCGTCGTCGATAAAGTTGGCGGCGAGGAGATCGTTGTGGCCGAACACCACGTCGATCGGACCGACGGCTTCTTCGAGCTGCGCGGCGCGGGCAAGAAGATCGTCGAGGATGGCAAGGTGGCGGCTATTGCCTTCACGCAGCGTGTGCCCGTAGTCGCGCACGACATGAAACACCCAGAACATGGCGCCGGGCCCGCGCAGGAATTGCGGAATGTCGCGGTGACACCGCCGCACCATGTCGATCAGGCGCTCGAGATTTGCCGGATTGCGTACGTCCTCCGGCGTGAAGGTGCGTCCCTCGATGAAATCAAGCACGAGAATGCCCGGCTCTGCATGCACCACTTTGGGACTTAAGCCCGCCAAATAGGCCGCCCGGCTCGCTGCCAACTCGGTCGCCCGCACCACCCCGTGAACCGGGATATCGCTTCCGACCCGCACGACGTAGCGGCGACCGCGGTCCTCGACTGCGAAATTCTGATTAGTGATGCCGCCGGTGAGCGGTACGGGCTCCACGCGCCCGAACCAGATCTCAAGCTCGGCCACGCGCGCCGATGAGCCCTCTCGCACCGCATCGAGGCTCACGCGTGCGGCCCTCCCGGTTGAGCAAGCGGGGGTGCAGAGGTCGTGATCGCGAGCATGGCGGAGACATCGCCAAACTTGAACCGCCACGTCATCGAGGAATCCTCCCGGGCAAGCAGCATAGCATTATTGGAACGGGGCTCGGATGGCCAGTCATGCGTCTCCCGCCGGATTGGAGCAGGAAGGGGAAAGATGCTTTCATGCCCCCTGCCCCGTGCGGAGCTGGGGCATTTTCACGGCCCATTGCCCCGCATTAGGGAGGCGTTTTACACATGGCCTAGGGGTTAGAAACATGGTCGTATCCGCCAGCGGTTCGGGGAGATATCAGTGAAACAGAAACCTGCGGATCCAAGCCTCAACTTGGAATTCGTGGATGAGGCGCTCAACCTTGTCCGCGATGCGGACGCGAAGGGCATTCGCCTCCGCATTTTGGGTTCAGTCGCCTATCGCCTGCAATGCCCCAACAATTTGCACCTGTTCCAAGACACCAAGCGCGCGCTCACCGACGTGGATTTCGGGGCGGAGAAAAACCAGAACAGGGCAATCCGCGACTTTCTCATCGCGCGCGGATACATCCCGGATGAAGGCATCTACATGGCGTCGGAGGGCGCACGCCACGCCTATTTGCACCGAGACACCGGTCTGAACGTCGACGTGTTCGCCGACGAGCTTTATTTCTGTCACCGGATCCCGTTCAAAGGGCGCCTCGATCTCGACAGTCCAACGATATGCACGACCGATCTCCTGCTTGAGAAGATGCAGATCGTCGAGATCAACCTCAAGGACTTCAAGGATACGATCGTGCTCATGCTGGAGCATCCGCTTTCGCACGAGCAGCCTGGGCCGAAATCGATCG
>DASUZQ010000375.1:0-6229 GCA_036376815.1 Methyloceanibacter sp.
GCTGATCGCTCTCAACTAGTATCGCCACGGGAGCGGTCAGGCTCGTCTCACGCTCCGGTCCCGCCTCATGCCCTTCACCATCGCCATCGTCGGACGGCCGAATGTCGGCAAGTCGACGCTGTTCAACCGGCTCGCCGGCAAGCGCCTGGCGCTCGTCGACGATCAGCCGGGATTGACCCGCGACCGGCGGGAGGCTGATACGCAGCTTGGAACAACCGAGGTCAGGCTGATCGACACCGCGGGGCTCGAGCACGGCGATTCTGGTCTCACCGCCCGCATGCGCGAGCAGACCGTGGCCGCCATCAAGCAGGCCGACCTCGTCGTCTTCTTGATCGATGCGCGGGCGGGCATTGTCGCTGCCGACGAGATCTTCGCCGAGCTCGTGCGCTCGTCGGGCAAGCCGGTGATCCTTGCCGCCAACAAGGTCGAAGGACGCGCGGCGGAGCCAGGTCTCTACGAAGCGTTTTCGCTGGGCCTAGGCGAGCCGCTGGCGATCTCCGCGGAGCATGCCCTCGGCATCGGCGAGCTGAGCGACGCCATCCAGCAGGCCGCCAGCGGTCAAGATGGCAACGCTCAGATCGAGGAGGCGCCTGGCGAAGAGGAAGAGGGCGCCCCCCATCCGCTTCGCATCGCCGTGGTCGGACGTCCTAATGTCGGCAAATCCACCCTCGTGAATACTATTCTCGGCGAGGAGCGCCTGATCACCGGACCAGAAGCCGGAATCACGCGCGACGCCATCGCCGTCGACCTCGAGCGGCAGGGCAGGTTGCTCAGGCTGTTCGACACCGCCGGTTTGCGGCGCAAGACGCGGATGGAAGGAACGGCGGAGGAGCTCTCCGTCGGCGACACCCTTCGCGCCATCAGATTTGCCGAAGTCGTCGTGCTGTTGCTCGATGCCGAGCGTCCGTTCGAGAAGCAGGATCTGCAGATCGCCGATCTCATTTTCGAGGAGGGAAGGGCCCTCGTCATTGCCGTGAACAAATGGGACCTGGTGCGAGCGCCGCAAGCGCGGCTCGCCGAGCTGCGAGAGACCTGCGAGCGCCTCCTGCCGCAGATCAAGGGCGTTGCCTTCGTCCCCGTCTCGGCGCTCACCGGCAAGGGGGTCGACAATCTTATAGGCGCGGTGCTTGCGGCCGACGCGCTGTGGAACAAGCGGCTACCCACGCACGCGCTCAATCAATGGCTGAGAGAGGCGGTCGAAACGCATTCGCCGCCCGCGGTCTCGGGCCGGCGGATCAAGCTCAGATACATCACTGAGAGCAATGCGCGGCCTCCCACCTTCGTGCTGTTCTGCTCGCGTCCGAAGGCGCTCCCCGACTCCTATGTGCGCTATCTGGTCAATTCGTTGAGGGAGATATTCGACCTTCCCGGCGTGCCGATCAGGCTGCATCTGCGCAAGGGCGAGAACCCCTACGCCAAGGGAGAATGACGGCCGATGAGCGACGGCGTCACCGAAGTCTATTTCTACCATCTCGAGCGGCGGACGCTGGAGGAGGTGCTGCCAACGCTGCTCGAGCGTTCGCTGGAACGCGGGTGGCGCGCCACGGTCCAAGCCGCGAGCGAGGAGCGGGTTGAGGCGCTCGACACGCTGCTTTGGACCTATCGCGAGGAGAGCTTCCTTGCCCATGGCACGGCGCGGGACGGCTTTGCCGAGGCCCATCCCATTTACCTTACCGCCGGCGGCGACAATCCCAACAGGGCGCAGGTCCGCTTCCTGGTCGACGGCGCGGAGCTTGACGATGCCGCGCCATATGCCCTCGTGGTGTACGTGTTCGACGGGCGCGACGAAGCCGCGGTGAGCCAGGCCCGCGCGGCGTGGCAGAATGCCAAGGAGCAAGGCTTCAGCGTCAGTTACTGGCAGCAGGATGCCCAAGGCGGCTGGCGGCAAAAGGCGTGACAGCGCCTTGTCGCTGTCATGGCTCGCCGCTATAAGCCCTCAAAACAATTCAAAGCCTTGAGGGACCCCGCCACCATGGCCATTGAGCGTACGCTTTCGATCATCAAGCCAGACGCCACCGAGCGCAATCTTACCGGGCAAATCATAGCCCGGCTCGAGGCTGCGGGCTTGCGGGTGATCGGGCAGAAGCGGATCTGGTGGAAGCGAAAGGACGCCAAGAAATTCTACGAGGTGCACAAGGGCCAACCTTACTACAAGGACCTCATCGTGTTCATGACCTCCGGCCCCATCGTGGTGCAGGTGCTGGAAGGCGAGGATGCCATCGCCAAGAACCGCGAGGTGATGGGCGCGACCAACCCCGTCGATGCCGCGGCAGGCACCATCCGCAAGGACTTCGGCGTCAACCATCAGAAGAACTCGGTGCACGGCTCGGATAGCCCGGAAACGGCGAAGAAGGAGATCGCCCTTTGCTTCAAGAAGGCCGAGATCGTGGGGTAACGCGGACATCGGGCAGCGGGTCATGGGCAGATTTCGAGTCTTTACCGCGGCATGCGGCGCCATCCTTCTCACTGCATTTACACTCGCGGCGGCAGCCCAGCAGGACAAGCAGGCTACCGGCACGGAGTTCCTCGACGAGGCCGACGCGCTGAGACGCGACGGCGGACACTGTGGGACGCCGGACGAGAGTCCAGCCTGCAAAGTGGAAGCGCGCTACCTCTATCAAGTCTTCCGCAACACGCCCAAGGAGAGCGTGCTCGCCCAGGCTCTGTTTGGCTTTGAGTTGGCATCCATCGATCCGCGCGTGGCGGGGATCAATCTCGTCGGCAGCGAAGACAATTACGCAGCCATGGCCGACTACGCCGACCACATGAAAATTTTCCAATTTGTGCGCGGGCTATATCCCAACGTCCAAGTCAGCATGCATGCCGGCGAGTTGACGCTTGGGCTCGTTTCCCCGGAAGGCCTCTGCTGTCATGTGCGCCAGGCGGTGGAGGTCGCGGGAACCGACCGCATCGGCCATGGCGTGGATGTGATGTATGAGGAGGCCCCGGAGAAACTGCTGAAGGACATGGCGGCAAAACAGGTGCTGGTCGAGATCAACCTCACCAGCAACGAGGATGTGCTCGGCGTGAGCGGCAAGAGCCATCCCTTCCCGATCTATCGCAAGTTCGGCGTGCCGGTGGCGCTATCGACCGACGACGAAGGTATCGAGCGCATCGACCTCACCCACGAATATGTCCGCGCGGTCGAGAGCTACGATCTCAGCTACGCCGACCTCAAGCAGCTCGTGCGCAACAGCCTTGAATACTGCTTTCTGCCCGGCGCGAGCCTGTGGGCCGGCCCCGACTTTGCCCGTTTGGCCGATGCCTGCGGCGGCGAGGCCGCCGGCGCGGACAAGCCGGGCTCCACCTGCGACACGTTTCTCAAAGGGAGCGAAAAGGCTGAGCAGCAATGGGAACTCGAAAGGCGGTTTGAGGTTTTTGAAGCCGGCTTCTAGTCTCGCTTCGGGCCGCGGCCTTAGACCGCAACCTCTGCGCTGCGTTATCATATACTGCGTGCTCGAAGCGGGAAGGGGGCCGCTCAACAGGAGAGTTGCCATGAGCATCATCGAGACCCGCGGCCACCAGATGTTTCCCGTGCTCGATGCCGAGCAGATCGAGGCGGCGAAACGATTTGCCAGCGGTCCGCCCCGCGACTTCGCCCCGGGTGAGACAGTGTTCGATGCCGGCGAACGGAACGTGCCGTCCTGGCTCGTGCTCGAGGGCTCCATCGATGCGATTGGACGCGATGGCCGCGGTCGTGAAACGCTTATCACCAGCCATCACGCCGGACAATTTTCCGGCGAATTGAGCCAGCTCGCTGGGCGCCCATCGCTCGCCATCGGCAGGGCCGGCGCTCAAGGCGCGACGGCGATTCCGTTTGACGATGTGCATGTGCGCGCCCTGATGATCGGCTCGGCCGAAATCGGCGAGATCATGATGCGCGCCTTCATCCTGCGGCGGGTGGGGCTGATTGACGAGGGCCGCGCCGGTTCGACTCTTATCGGCACGCCGGGAACGCCCGATCTTGCGCGCATCGAGGGCTTTCTCGGCCGCAACGGCTATCCCTACACGGTGCTCGATCCGGCCGAGGACCCGGAAGCCAAGGCATTGATCGATCGCGCCGGCGTCTCCGAAGACGAGCTGCCTGTGATGTTTTGCCCGAACGGCCAGGTGTTGCGTCGTCCGACCGATGCGGAGGCCGCCGCCTGTCTCGGCATCACGCCGGAACTCAACGCCGAGAAGCTGTACGACCTCGCCGTTGTCGGTGCGGGGCCCGCCGGACTGGCCACCGCAGTGTATGCCGCCTCCGAAGGCTTGTCGGTGCTCGTGCTCGACGCCCGCGCTTTCGGCGGCCAGGCAGGCGCGTCCGCGCGCATTGAGAACTATTTCGGCTTTCCCACCGGCATCAACGGCATGAAATTGACGGCGCGGGCCTTCAACCAGGCCCTCAAATTCGGCGCCGAGGTGGCCATCCCGCTGGAAGTGCGAAAGCTCGATTGCGGCGGCCAGGCTTCGCGCTCCTGTCATTCGCTCATGCTCGAACTCAACGACGGAGCGGCGGTGCGGGCGAAGACCGTGGTGATCGCCTCAGGCGTGCGCTACCGCAGGCCGGACATTCCAAACCTAGCCGATTTCGAAGGCGCCGGCGTGTCCTATTGGGCGACCTATGTCGAGGCGAAGCTTTGCGAAGGCGAGGAGGTCGCGCTCGTCGGCGGCGGCAACTCGGCGGGACAGGCGGTGGCGTTTCTCGCGCCGAAGGTAAAGCATCTGCATCTCGTGGTGCGCGGCGACGGCCTTGAGGATTCCATGTCGCGCTATCTCATCGAGCGCATCGACGCGCTGCCCAACGTCACCTTGCACAAACGGACCGAGATCGTCGGCCTCGAGGGCGAGCCGCGAAAGCGGCTCACGGCGGCAACCTTCCGCGACCGGGACAGCGGCGAGACGCATCGCTGTCCACTCCATCATGTGTTCTTGTTCATCGGCGCCGATCCCAACACCGCCTGGCTCGAGGATTGCGTCGCGGTAGACGGCAAGGGCTTTGTGGTCACCGGTCCGGGCATCGCGGACGGCGCGAATGGAAGGTCGAGGATGCTTTTGCCGCTGGAGACGAGCTGGCCCGGCGTGTTCGCCATCGGCGATGTCAGGGCAGGCTCGACCAAGCGCGTCGCCGCGGCGGTCGGTGAGGGCGCAGCTGTCGTGGCGCAAATTCACAGCGTTCTTGGCGGCGATTAGCCAAAACCGCGACGATGAGCTAGGCGACAAGTCTAGCTCAGCGCGCGGATCTTGAAGGGCAGTCCGCCCTTGGGGCAGAGCGTCACGGTAGCGTGGATCTTCGCCGGCTGCGGCCCGACATACTCCGGCGTGAAGCGGCGGAGCAGCTGCACCAGCGCGAGCGTGTTCTCGATCTGTGACAGCGCGCCGCCGATGCAGGCGCGCTTGCCGGCAGCGAAGGGCAGGTAAGAGTACTTCACCCGCTTCTTCGCCCGCTCGGGCGCGAAGCGCTCGGGATCGAAGGTCTCAGGCTCCTCCCAATATTTCGGGCTGTGATGGGCGATGTAGGTGAGGATCACCACCTTGTCGCCGGCCTTGATCTTGTGGCCGCCGATCTCGTCGTCACCGGCGGCAATACGGATCAGCGCCCAGATCGGCGGGAACAGCCGCATGGTCTCTTGGATCACCATGCGCGTGTAGGAGAGTTGCTGCACCTCGTTCCATTCCGGATCGCGCTCGCCGCACACGCGCCGTGCTTCCTCGCGGATGCGCTCAAGCGCCTCGGGATGCATCGATAGCAGATAAAGCGACCAGGCGAGCGTCAGCGCTGTCGTCTCGGTGCCGGCCCACAGATATTGCTTCATCTCGTCGATCACCTGCTGGCGATCGAACTCGGGGAAATTTGGGTCGGCCTCGGCATTCTCCAGCATGCGGTACAGCGTCTTCTCGCGATGCTCGAGCACGCCAGCGCCAATGACCGTATCGGGGATCGAGCCCCACACCTTCATGGCCTTGGCGGCATTCTCCTCCGTGATCTCCTCAAGCTCGCCCCGCACGTTCTTGAGGCGGATCGACTTGTGGTTCATCACGTCAGTGTAGGTCTTCACCTGCTTGAAGACGAAATGCGGATTGAACGGCATGTCGCGGTCGAACAGCGCCTTGCACACCATGTCGGCTGCGAGCGTCCAGGTTTCCTCGACCATCTCGACGGTTTCGCCGGTCTCGGAGAATTTCTTCCAGCGCGCCATCTTGGAGCGGATGGCGTCCATCAAATAGGGGAAATACACCTCGAACA
>DASUZQ010000376.1:0-5144 GCA_036376815.1 Methyloceanibacter sp.
CCAGTGAAAGTCGTGTATGGCCGGGGCAAGCCCGGCCATGACAATCGAATAGATGGGTGCGCCGTGGCTAGATCGAGAAGCTGGTGCCGCAGCCGCAAGAGGTAGTGACGTTCGGGTTGTTGATCTTGAACTGGGCGCCGATCAGCTCGTCGACGAAGTCGATTTCCGACCCGCGCACGAAGCCGAGCGAGATGGGATCGACCACCACGCGCGCCCCGTCGCGCTCGATCATCAGATCGTCGGGGGCCCGGTCCTGCACCAGGTCGAAGCGGTATTGGAAGCCGGAGCAGCCGCCACCCTCGACGCTGACGCGCATCAGCGCCGCGTGCTCGGCCTGCAAGATCTCGGCGATGCGCCGGGCGGCGCGTTCGCTCAATGTGATGGACGGTTCGCTCATCTTTTGTATAGCTAGCCCGTGCCTGGCCGGCTCGCCATGAGCCTGCTTTCGTGCACGGTATAGCAGGAAGATAGGGTGGCGGCAGGGCTTGTCAATCGACCGTAGCCGCAAAGCCGACAGGGCCTTGGCGCCTTACGCCGTGGATGAGCGCCAAAGCCGGGGCCGCCTCGTGCCCGAGGCCCCGAGCCCGACGCGCTCGCTCTACGCCCGGGACCGCGACCGCATACTGCATTCGACCGCTTTCCGCAGGCTGACCCACAAGACGCAAGTCTTCATCTATCACGAGGGCGATCACTACCGGACGAGGCTCACGCACAGCCTCGAAGTGGCGCAGATCGCCCGTTCCATGGCCCGGACGCTCCGCGTCGACGAAGACTTGGCCGAGGCCCTCGCCCTTGCCCACGACCTCGGCCATCCCCCCTTCGGCCATGCAGGCGAACGGGCGCTGGACGCCGCCATGCGGGATGAAGGCGGCTTCGACCATAACGCCCAGTCCTTGCGCGTGGTCACCGAGCTTGAGCGGAAATACGCGCGCTTCGATGGGCTCAACCTCGCCTGGGAGACCTTGGAGGGTCTGGTGAAGCACAACGGCCCGCTGACAGCAGAGGCGGGGAGGCCGGTGCCACAGCCCATCCTCAGCCATTGCGCCGAGCAGGATCTCCCGCTCGACACTTTTGCTTCAGTCGAAGCGCAGCTTGCGGCGCTCGCCGACGACATCGCCTACAATAACCACGACATCGACGACGGCTACCGCGCCGCCATGTTCACCTTCGCCGAGCTCGCCGAGGTGCCGCTTGCGGGACGCGCGCTCTCCGAGGTGCAGTCGGCCTATCCCGGCCTCGACGGCACGCGGCCGCTTTACGAAACCACGCGGCGCCTGATCACCGCGCTGATCGATGACGCGACAGCCGAAACGCGGCGGCGGCTGCAAGACCTTTCACCGATCAGCGCCGACGACGTGCGCCATGCCGGCGGCCCCGTGGTCGCCTTCTCCCCAGGCATGAGCCGAGACCTCGACAGCTTGCGCGCCTTCCTGGTTGCGCGCGTCTACCGCCATGCCCGCATCGCGAGGGTCATGGGCGATGCCGAGCGCGTGGTCGCCGATCTCTTCGGCCGGTACCGCGGCGATCCTGACGCGCTCCCGCCGGAATGGCGCGACCAGGCGCCGGCCAAGGGCTATTCCCGCTATGTCTGCGACTTCATCGCGGGCATGACCGATCGCTACGCGCTCGCCGAGCACCGGCGCCTGTTTGACGCCACTCCCGAATTGCGTTAGTCGCGCGAGCATCATCGGGAGCAGTCATGGACGTCTTTGCAGGGTTCCACGGCCGCGTGCTGGCGGCCGTCCAGCAGCTCAAGCATGACGGCGTCGTTCCGCACGAGGCGAGCATCGAGGGCGTCACGCTCGAGCCGCCTAAGGACGCGAGCCACGGCGACCTCGCCACCAACGCCGCCATGGTGCTGGCCAAGCCGTCAGGCCTTGCCCCGCGGGCCCTTGCCGAGCGCATCGTTCCGCTCCTTGCCTCAGACCCTCATATCGAGAGCGTCGAGATTGCCGGGCCGGGTTTCATCAATCTCATCCTTGCGGCGAGTTTCTGGCCAAGCGTGCTGCGCATGGTGCTCGAGCAGGGCGCCGGCTACGGAATGAGCGCCATCGGCAAGGGCAAGGTGGTGAATGTCGAATATGTCTCGGCCAACCCGACCGGTCCCATGCATGTCGGCCATTGCCGCGGCGCCGTGTTCGGCGATGCGCTCTCCAATCTGCTCGTCTTTGCCGGCTTCGACGTCACCCGCGAATATTATGTGAATGACGCCGGCACCCAGGTCGATGCTCTGGCGCGCTCGGCCTATCTCCGCTACCGCGAGGCGCTTGGGCAAGACATCGGCGAGATTCCCGAAGGCCTCTATCCCGGCGATTATCTGAAGCCGGTCGGCGCCTTGCTCGTCGAGCAGCACGGAAGCGAACTGCTTGGCCTGCCCGAAAGCGAGTGGCTGCCGATCGTGCGCGACGCTTCGCTCACCGCCATGCTCGCCATGATCGAGAAAGATCTCGGCGAGCTCGGCATCCACCACGACGTGTTCTTTTCCGAACGCTCCCTGATCGACGGGTCGCATGACCAGGTCGAAGAAACCATCGCCGATCTCAAAGCGAACAGCCTCGTCTATGCGGGTAGGTTGCCGCCGCCGAAGGGCAAGGTCGATGAGGAGTGGGAGGACCGCGAGCAGCTTCTGTTCCGCTCGACCGCGTTCGGCGACGACATGGACCGCCCTCTGGTCAAGTCCGACGGCGGCTACACCTATTTCGCATCGGACATGGCCTATCATCGCGACAAGTTCAGGCGCGGCTTCTCGACCATGATCGATGTGTGGGGCGCCGACCATAGCGGCCACGTCAAGCGCATGCAGTCGGCCGTCGCCGCGCTCACCGGCGGCAACGCCGAGTTGGATATCAAGCTCGTTCAGCTTGTCCGCTTGTTTCGCGGCGGCGAGCCTGTCAAGATGTCCAAGCGTGCCGGGACGTTCGTCACGCTCCGGGACGTCGTGGACGAAGTGGGCCCTGGCTCGGTTCGCTTCATGATGCTTTACCGGAAGAACGACGCGCCGCTCGATTTCGACTTCGTCAAGGTCACCGAGCAATCGCGCGACAACCCGGTCTTCTACGTTCAGTACGCCCACGCCCGGGCAAGTTCCGTGTTGCGTAACGTGCGTGATGTCTTCCCCGACCTAGATTTGGGGGGTGGAGCCTTGGCGCGCAGCGATTTGGGCCGACTCGGCGATGGGGCTGAAGTGGCGCTCATCCGCAAGATTGCCCAATTTCCAGGTATAGTCGAAGCATCGGCGCAAGCACACGAGCCGCACCGGATCGCCTTTTATCTCTATGATATTGCTGCGGAGTTTCACGCTCTTTGGAATAGAGGCAAAGACTCGCCACAATTACGATTTATTTACGAAACAGATCGAGAGTTGACACGCGCTCGCGTGGCGCTCGTTGCTGCTACGAAACAGGTTCTGGCGTCGGGTCTGGGCATTCTCGGCGTCAAGGCAATGCACGAGATGCATTGAACGGGGAAATTCAACGGGGCGGGGGAGATGGTTCGGGGGAAGCACCATGTCCGTGCACGATGAGGGGTACGGGGACAACGCCCGTCCAACCCTTGAGTTCGAGTCCGATTTCGCCAACCGTTTCAGGAGCGTCGGTGCCGAGGGCGATCAGTCCTGGGGTGCGCCCGCACACACTGCTCATAGGAGCGAGGAACCTTTCATGACTTCGGGAGCAGGTAGACCGGGCCAGCCGGGACAGCGCTCAATTTTCGGAACCGGCCGCGGGCCGGTTTTTGCGCAAGCCTATAAGCCGGTTACGCGAGGACCAGAGGCGCAGCCGCAGCATAGGCCGGAGCCGCCCCAACCTGACTATGGCGGCTACGCGAGGCAGGGCCCTGAGCCGCAAAGCCCCCAGATGCCCGGGGTATCAGGCTATGCGAACCAAAATGGCGTAGCGCCAGCCTACCCAACGCCAAGCGCCCCGCCGCGAAACTACACCACCCCGGATTTCCCAAATCCCTTTCCGCCGCAGACCTATCCACGCGATCCGCAGCCGCAGAGCTACCAGCCTCAGCCACAAGCCCGGCCGCAGGCCCACCCAAGCCAAGCCTATCCTGGACAGAGCTACCAGCCGCAAGCCCCGGTCCAGCCGAGCCGTCAGGCTCCGATGCCGCCGAGCGCCCAGCCGGCTCCGGCCTACCAGCCTGAGCCGAACCGATCCTTCCAGGAGTCTGGTTTTCCGGATCGCATCTTCCCGGGTCAAGCCCACCCTCAATCCGACTTCGCCGAGCAGGGCTTCGCCGATCAGAACTATCCTGATGCGAATTTCGCCGACGCCTCCTTCCCCGATGTAAGCTTTCCTGACGCCTCATATCAGGATGCAAGCTTCCCCGAGGAGAAGGCCGAGACTGAGTTCGGCGCGCAGCCGCATGAGGGGTTCAGCGAGCATGAATCGATGCATCTCAACGATGGGGATGCGTCCTACGGCAACGGGTCCGACTCGTTCTCCGACCCCGCCGGTCATGACTATGCCCAGCACGCAGGATCAGGAGGCCCGCGTCCGCTGCCGTCGCATCACGCGCTGCAGGCCTTCGACGCCATCTATGACCAACCGCCGCAGATCCCGCTCGGCCGCGCGCCTCAATACGCGCAGGAAAGCGCGCCGCAAGCCTTCTACGACGGCGATCAGGCCGATGCCGACTTCCTCGACGAAAGCCAGTTTATGAACCCTGGCGAAGCTGAGTCGAAACCCGCGAGCAAATTCAGCTTGAGGAGCCGCAGCATCTACATGGTAGGCAGCGCCTTGCTCGGCGCCATTGCGCTCGGTGGCGCTCTCGCCTTTGCCTATAAGCAGAGCGGCGGGGCCATGGGCGGAGGCGAGCCTCCGGTGGTTCAGGCCGACAGCAGGCCGGTCAAGGAGGCCCCGCAGCAGCCCGGCGGCAAGGAGTTTCCGCACAAAAACAAGCTGATATACGAACGCTTGCAGAACGGAGATCAGCCCGAGGCTGAGCGCATCGTGCCGCGGCAGGAAGAGCTTGCCATGCCGGCGATGCCCGGCGCCGCTCCCGCCACCGCTCCAGGCGCCGCACCAATGCAGCCGCCGGCCGTGGCGACGGTCGACGATCCGAACGCCGCCGACGGCGGTCCGCGGCGCGTGAAGACCCTCGTCGTCCGCCCTGATGGTTCGGTCATGACGCCGCCGGAA
>DASUZQ010000377.1:0-3122 GCA_036376815.1 Methyloceanibacter sp.
CCGCCGCGCTCCGTCCCGAGATCTTCGCTTCGAGGTCCCACAGCGCGCAGTCGAGCGCATTCCGCGCGGCGCCGGCCGGGAGCAGGCCCTGAAGTCCCGCACGGTCAAGCCCTTGCGCGATCGCCGGCCCGCAGGCCTCGATCGCCTGAACCACGCCGTCCACGCTCTCGCCGTATCGGACGTAGGGAACGCATTCGCCGCGGGCCCGATGGGCGCCGTTGTGGATCGTTGCCACCAGCACAACGGCTTCCTGCTTCGAGCCCCGGAAAATGGTGAATCCGCCACGGATCGGCCAACGCTCGACGCTCACGCTCAACGCTTTGGCCGGCTTCATGCGCATCTCCGGGGCTCCAGCATAACGCCTTTCTTTCTCCGGCTTTTTCGGTCAAAACAAGCCGCTCTCCGAAGAAACAGCGTCATTCGGGCTAGACTTCATGCTGAAACGCGACCATACGCTCAGCCTCTCCACGCAAGCGCGCGCGCCAGGCTTCCGCGTCGAGCTCAGGGGCACGACGTTCCGCCTGATCGCAAGCGGCGCCTGGACCGTCGCCGAGGCCACCAAGCTCGATGCCGCGCTCAAGCGCCTGCGCGTGCCGATCCCGCCGACGCCGGAGTTCACCGGCGAGATGGACATTGCCGGCATCGCCGAGATCGACACGGCGGGCGCCTGGCTGTTGCAGCGAACGGCTGCGTCCTGGGAGGCTGGGGGCTTGCGCACCCGCTACGCCGGCGCGACCGAAAGCTTCCGCATCCTCATCGAGGAGGTGCACAAGCGCGGCAGTTCCGAGCGGCCGAAGATCAAGAAGACCGGCGCCGTGCAGCAGCTCACCGAGGACGTGACCAAGGCGCTCACCGGCGTGTGGTCCGACGCCATCCAGCTCACGAGCTTCCTGGGCGAGGTGACGTCGGCCTTCGCCCGCATGGTCATGCAGCCCTGGCGCTTCCGCCCCAAATCCTTTGTGCATCATCTCGACCACGCCGGCTTGCGCGCCGTGCCGATCATCGCGCTGATCTGCTTCTTGATCGGCGCCGTGGTCATGCAGCAAGGCGTGGTGCAGCTGAAGCCGTTCGGCGCCGAGCCCTTCGCCGTCAACATGGTGGCCATCCTTGCGCTGCGCGAGGTCGGCATCCTGCTCACCGCCATCATGGTCGCCGGCCGCTCAGGCTCTGCCTTCACCGCCGAGATCGGCTCGATGAAGATGCGCGAGGAGATCGACGCCATGCGCACGCTCGGCATCGATCCCATGGATACGCTGGTGCTGCCGCGCGTGCTTGCGCTCATCGTGGCGCTGCCGCTCTTGACCTTTCTCGGCGACATCACCGGCCTGATCGGCGGCGGCGTGATGGCCATGGCCGTGCTTGGCCTCGACGTCTCCACCTATATCGATAAGCTGCACGATGCCGTCGACTTCCAGCATTTCATGGCCGGCATGATCAAGGCGCCGTTCGCCGCGCTGATCATCGGCCTTGTCGGCTGCCTCGAAGGCATGAACGTGGAGGGCAGCGCCGAATCCCTCGGCAAGCACGTGACCAGCGCCGTGGTCAAGGCGATCTTCCTGGTGATAATTCTGGACGCCGTGTTCGCCATGTTTCTGTCAGCGATCGGGATGTGACCTTGCAAAACGGCCGAGAGGTCTTGATTAGCGTCCGCGGGCTCGCCAAGAGCTTCGGCGGCTATCAGATTTGGGACGGGCTCAATCTCGACGTCTATCGCGGCGAGATCCTCGCCATTGTCGGCGGCTCCGGCCAGGGGAAGTCTGTGCTGCTCCGCGTCATCACCGGACTGGTCAAGCCGGACTTGGGCGAGGTCGAGCTGTTCGGCCGCAACGCCAAGACGCTGACACCGCAGGATCGTGTCGATATCGAGAGCCGCTGGGGCATCCTGTTCCAGGACGGCGCGTTGTTCTCCTCGCTCACCGTGCTGCAGAACATCCAGGTGCCGATGCTCGAGCATCTCGAACTGCCGCAAGCGATGATGGACGACCTTGCCTTCCTCAAGCTCGCCATGGTCGGGCTGCCGCCTGAGGCCGCGCACAAATACCCTTCGGAACTCTCCGGCGGCATGCGCAAGCGCGCAGGCCTTGCGAGAGCCCTTGCCCTCGACCCCGAGATCGTCTTCCTGGATGAACCCACCGCAGGCCTGGACCCGATTGGCGCCGCTGACTTCGACCACCTGATTCACAAGCTACAACAGACACTTGGCTTAACGGTGTATATGGTCACCCACGACCTTGATACCATCTTCACGGTATGCGAGCGGGTTGCCGTGCTGGCCGACAAGCGTATCGTGCGGACTGGCTCTCCGATCGAGCTGCAGCGCCAGCCCAATCACCCCTGGATCAAGGAATATTTCTGCGGTGAGCGGGCGCGCGCGGCGCAATCAGGCGAGCAGCCAAGGCGTCTTGTGGTCTAAGGGACCGGTCTGATGGAAACCAAAGCCAATTATCTGATGATCGGCGGCTTCGTCCTCGGCGTCCTCGCGCTCGCCTTCATCTTCGTGTTCTGGATGACCAACCTCGCCGGGGGCGGCAAGCGCTACTTCATCGTGTTCGACGGCTCGGTGGCGGGGCTGACCACCGGCTCGAGCGTCGGCTTCAACGGCATCAAGGTCGGCGAGGTGCAGTCGATGCAGCTCGATCCCGCCGATGCCCGCAAAGTGCAGGTGCTGATCAGCGTTCATGCCGACACGCCGGTGCGCGAGAACTCGCATGCCAGCATGCAGTCGCTGGGGCTGACCGGCGGCACCGGCATCCAGATCTCGGCGGGCACCCCTGATTCGCCCTTCTTGGTGGCGACGGCCGAGACGCCGATTCCGGTGATCGCCGCCGACCGGGGAGGGGGTCAAGGCCTGTTCGACGCCGCCCCAGCCGTCATGAACAACGCCAATGCCTTGTTGCTGAGGCTCAATGATCTCGTCGCCGAGAACCAAGAATCGATCCACAAAACACTGACCAATGTGGAAAGCATCACCACCATGCTGCATCAGCGCAAGGAGGACATCTCGAAGACCATTACCAATGTTCAGGAGGGGGCCCAGTCCTTCAAGGACTTATCTGGAAAGCTTGAAGTATCTCTGGGGGATAATCTTGATAGCCTGACCCGCACTGCCAAGGACAGCCTCC
>DASUZQ010000378.1:0-2305 GCA_036376815.1 Methyloceanibacter sp.
CGAAGGACGGCATGGGCCCCTCCCTTCCGGCTCAAGCGATGCCAGGAGCCGTTTGGCCTTCAGCTCGCCACCCGGTGAGGCACGCCCGCCACGGCACCGAGCTCGGCGGCGCGGGCCTGCTCGATCTTCATCCGCTCGGCGTCACGCTCCTCCAAGAGCTCGATCCTCTTCAGCTCTTCGAAGGCTTCGGCCAGAGTCTCCCTGGCGCTTGCCAGCTTCGCCTCGAGATCCGCGGCCGAGGCGAGCAGATTGTCCCGCCGCTGGATGGCCGCCTTGGCGAAGGTCGGGTAGGCGTAGTGGTTGGTGTCGGAGACGCCGGCGCGTTCCTGCTCTATGGCGATTTGCCGGTCGAGATCGTTCGCCATCTGATTGAAGTCGCCCATCAGGCTTTCGATCTCGGCGACCTTCCGCTGCTTCTCCTCAACGTCGAAGCGCTTCAACCGGCTCAATGCGTCCCGTGACTTCATGGTTCGATACCTCAGACATTGTCGGACCCAGGACGGAGGAATTCAATATCTGTGCGATACCCGTGCCTCGGCATTCGGCTGGTGCTCGCCCCCACCCTCTAAGGACGCCGATCTTGGCCAAGAGGCGTTAAGGGGCGGTAAACCATGTGACCGGCATTTAACCGACAGCCGAAAGCAAAGCCTAGCACCAATAGCTCTCGCCAGAAGCTTAGCTTTTGTTAACTATTGGCCACTAATTTGTTGATTCGAATTAACCATCCGTTTTGCGTCGAGTGCGAGCGCGCGTGCCATTGGGGGACCGACTAGGAACGGCCTGGAAGACGGGGGAATAAGAATGCGGGTGCTTCTGATCGAGGACGATAGCGCGACGGCACAAAGCATCGAGCTGATGCTTCAGTCTGAGGGCTTCAACGTCTACACGACCGACCTTGGCGAAGAGGGCGTCGACCTCGGTAAGCTTTACGATTACGACATTATCCTGCTCGATTTGAACCTGCCCGATATGAGCGGCTACGAGGTGCTGAAGACCTTGCGGGTGAGCAAGGTGCAGACCCCGATCCTGATCCTGTCGGGCCTGGCCGGCATCGAGGATAAGGTGCGCGGCCTCGGCTTCGGCGCCGACGACTATATGACCAAGCCGTTCCATAAGGACGAGCTGGTCGCCCGCATCCATGCCATCGTCCGCCGCTCGAAGGGCCACGCCCAGTCGGTGATCCAGACCGGGGGCTTGAAGGTCAATCTCGACACCAAGACCGTGGACGTGAACGGCCAGCGCGTGCATCTGACCGGCAAGGAATATCAGATGCTTGAGCTGCTCTCACTGCGCAAAGGCACGACGCTAACCAAGGAGATGTTCTTGAACCATCTCTATGGCGGCATGGACGAGCCAGAGCTCAAGATCATCGACGTCTTCATCTGCAAGCTGCGCAAGAAGCTCGCGGCGGCGACCGGCGGCAAGCACTATATTGAGACGGTGTGGGGCCGCGGCTACGTTCTGCGCAACCCTGAAGACGAGTCCGAGGCGGCTTAGCAAGCTACAAAGTCGGGGGATGCGAAAATTGGCCGGACACGTCGTCCGGCCAATTTCGTTTTCGCCGTTAAGGAAACGCCTCAGGCCGCCGTTAGCTCGACTTCTTTGTCGCGGGTTTCGACCGTCACCGTCATGCCGGCTGCCGTGGCCACACGGCCCGCGTAATAGGGTTGGATCGAATGGGCGTCGAGCACCATGCCGTTCGCGCCGGCAAGCAGGCCGGTGACCTGCTCTGACAGGCGCGCGGGCTCCCCTTGAGCGAGCACCCTGAAGGCGACTTGAGGTCCCTCCCCCTTGATCTCGACATTGACGGTGCCGCCTCGCGGCAGCGCCACGACTCCGAGCGCCAAGAGGTTCAGCAATAGCTTGACCTTGTTCTTGGGGAGCGTCACCGGCGGCCCCTGCCAGGAGAGCGTATGCTTGCCCCCTTGCACGAAGTCTCTCGCCACCCTCTCCGCGTCGCGCAAGTCGATCTCGGCGCCGGCCGATCCCGCCGCGCCGAAGGCAAGCCGCGCGAATTGGAGCTTGGCTGAGGCTTGTCGCGCGCTCTTGCGGATCAGGTCCATGGTCTGCTCGCGCATCGACTCGTCCTGCTCCTCGCCCAGCATTTCGAGGCCGTTGGCAATGGCGCCAACCGGACTGATCACATCGTGGCAGATGCGGCTTGAGATCAGCGCCGCAAGCTCAAGATCGCCGATCGCCGTCGGCTCGCTCATGTCTTTCCCCCTGGAATCATTGTGGGCCCCTTGCCGAAAAATGAGGCGGCGTCCACTTGCCAAAATCTGCTAGATCGAGGCGGCGCGTTCCG
>DASUZQ010000379.1:0-3400 GCA_036376815.1 Methyloceanibacter sp.
GATCAGATTGTAATGGCCGTCCTGAGATTTGTCGTAGATCGGCGCGCGCCGCTGCACGAGCGCCACCAGCGCCTCGCGGTCGAGCGGAGTCTTGGCTCCGGACGCCGCGGCAAGCCATACATCCTCGGCCAAGGTGATCACGGCGCGGCCGTCGCCATCGGCCATGGCGATGAGCGCGGCACGGGCATCCTCCGTCAACGGCAGCTTGCGCCCTTCATGGGCTTCGGCGCGGGCAAGCAGCGACTTCAGGCTCTCCTCGTCAAGGCGCTTGAAGGTGAGCACGCTCGCCCGTGACAGAAGCGCCGAGTTGAGCTCGAAGGATGGGTTCTCGGTGGTGGCGCCGACGAGAATGACGGTGCCGTCCTCCATGTAGGGCAGGAAGGAATCCTGCTGCGAGCGGTTGAAGCGGTGGATCTCGTCGATGAAGAGCAGCGTTCCACGCCCAAGCTCGCGGCGCGCGCGCGCCGCATCGAACACCTTGCGCAAGTCGGCAACGCCCGACTGGATCGCGGAGAGCTGCTCGAAATGAAGATCGGTCTCCTCGGCAAGGAGACGCGCCACCGTGGTCTTACCGGTGCCAGGCGGTCCCCAGAAGATCACCGAGCCGAGCCTGCCGGCCTTCACCATGCGGCTCAGCATGCCCTGCTCACCGAGGAGATGATCCTGGCCGACGACCTCGCCGAGCGACACCGGGCGCAAGCGATCGGCAAGCGGGCGCGGCGCCTTCTCTTGAAGCCCCGCCGCCTCGAACAATGTTGCCACGGCGCGCTAACCTTGAATGGCGAGATTGTACACCTGGCCCTCGCGTTCCAGTGAGAGACGCCAGCCGTCCGCAGGGGCGCCGAGCGCCTTCACGAGACCGGCGACCGAGGTCACCTTGTCATTGTTAAGCCCGATCACGAGGTCGCCGCGTTTCACCCCAAGCCTCGCCGCCGGCGTGTTGGGCGCAACATCGAGCACTACCACGCCTGGCCCCTCGTCCTCGGTGCCGAGCTCTTCGGCAACGGCCGGGGAAAGATTGGCCACCTTGGCGCCGACCAGGGGATGACGTCCCACGAGCTCTCGCGTGTCCCGCGGCGGGTCTTCTACGGCTGGGACGAGCTGCACCGTCGCCGTCATGGTCTGACCTCGCCGCACGACGCCGAGCTCGGCCGTGCCGCCAAGCCCCTTAGTGGCAAACCGGTATTGGAAAGCTTCCGGGTCCTGCACAGCCTTGCCATCGACACTCACCACCACGTCGCCGGCTTTCAGCCCGGCCTCGGCGGCTGGGCCCTTGTCGTGCAGGTCCTTGATAAGCGCGCCGCCGGGGCGGTCGAGGCCGAGCGACTCGGCAAGATCCTGAGTGACCGGTTGCAACGAGGCCCCGAACCACGGCCGCTGCACCGTGCCGCCTTGCAGCGCCGCCTGAACCACGAGCCGCACCATGTTGGAAGGAATCGCAAATCCGATCCCCTGCGATCCGCCGCTGCGCGAGAAGATGGCAGTGTTGATGCCGACGAGCTGCCCGTCCATATCGACGAGCGCACCGCCGGAATTGCCGGGATTGATGGCAGCGTCGGTCTGAATGAAGAACTGGTAGTCGGAGATCCCGACTTGCGTGCGGGCGAGCGCCGAGACGATGCCGCTCGTCACCGTCTGCCCCACGCCGAAGGGATCCCCGATGGCGAGCACGAGGTCGCCGACTTCGAGGCTGTCGGAATCGCTGAATTCGATGGACGGGAACCTGACGCCTGCGGCGCTGAGGCGAAGCACGACGAGATCGCTCCGCTCGTCCTTGAGGATAACCTTGGCCGGGAACTCGCGCCCGTCGGACAAGGCCACGGTGATCTCAGCGTCGCCGCTTCCTTGAATGACGTGGTTGTTGGTGACCGCAAGCCCTTCAGGGCTCACCAGCACGCCCGAGCCGAGCGAGTTCTGGATACGCTCGCGCGGAATGCCGAAATTGTCGCCGAACAGGCGGCTGAAGAACGGATCGTCGGCAAAAGGCGAAACCACCTGCTTCACCTTGCGGCTGACATAGACGTTGATGACGGCAGGCGCCACGCGCTTCACGACGGGTGCGAAGGATTGCTTCATCGCAATCACGCTTTGCGGCGCCACGCGCTCCGATTCGGCGAACGCGGAAGCGGCGGCAACGGCGAGCGAAGCCGCGCCGATCAGCACGGTCACGCGCACAATCAAGGAAAACCTGCTCATGGCTCTGTCTTACCGCCCTCTTGGGGCAAATCAACGCTTCCTGGCCTTAGTGATAACCTAAGCAAAGATATTGGGAAATTATCCCGTTTCGGCCAGATTCAAGGGCCTGGGCCTTGTGGGGTCTCGGCATTTCACTAAGATGCCCCCCGGCATCTTGCGATAGTCAATGTAAAGTGTGGAGGAAATGCATGCGCATGTTCAAACTGGCCTTGATCGCGATGGCCGCGCTCCTTCTCGGCAGCGCCTCTGCCTCTGCGATCACGGTCAAGAAGAGGACCGAGGGCCCCGGCCTACCGCCTGAGATCTGGAAGATCGTGGGTGACTTTTGCGCCATCAAGACCTGGCATCCGGTTGTAGCCGATTGCGTCGAGACCAAGGAGGGTGACGTCACCTATCGCACGCTCACGCTGAAAGATGGCGGCAAGATCAAGGAGAAGCTCACCGGCACCGAGGACCTCGGTTACAGCTACGAAATCGTAGAGAGTCCCCTCCCCGTCAAGAACTACAAATCGAAGCTCTGGCTCGAGGTCGATGATGAGCCCGATCGCTCGGTGATCTATTGGCAATCAGATTTCGATGCCAATGGCGCGAGCGACGACGACGCCAAAGCGAAAATCACCGGCATTCTCGCTGACGGCGTGAAGGGTATCAAGCAGCAGGCGATCACCGCGCACGATGCGAAAGAAGCCGCGGCCGGCAAAGCGCCGGAAGGCGACAAGGACGACGACGATAAGTAGAGTCTGAAAACGCGCCTGATCCGCGCGTGGCTTTATCGCCCGGCCGTTCTCAAGAAGGACGGCCCGAGTTTTTTGTCAGCCCCCATTGAAAACTGGACTTAGGGAACCGCTCGCGCTTACGCGGCCTTCTCGGCCTCGGCGTCACGCTCTTGCACCGGCCCTGAATCGAGGCCGTGTGCGGCTTCGTCGCGATCCACGAGCTCGATCACGGCCATGGGCGCGGAGTCGCCGTAGCGGAAGCCTGCCTTCATCACCCGCGTATAGCCGCCTGGGCGGTCGGCATAGCGTGGGCCAAGCGTGCCGAACAGCTTCGCCACCATGGCCTCGTCGCGAATGCGCGACATGGCAAGGCGGCGCGCATGCAGATTGCCCTTCTTGGCGAGGGTGATCAGCCGGTCGGCCACGCGGCGAAGGTCCTTCGCCTTGGGCAAGGTGGTCACGATCTGCTCGTGCTTGATGAGCGCGCA
>DASUZQ010000380.1:0-8860 GCA_036376815.1 Methyloceanibacter sp.
AGCGAGAGCGCTCTGGTCGCGCTTTGGGTTTTAGGCCATGCCGCAACTTCTCATTCTGCTGGCCGCGGGCGCCGGCATGTTTCTGGCCAGACGCTGGTATCGCGACGAGCAGCGCCGCATCGCCGCCGAGCTTGCCCGCGCCCGGAAAGCGACCATGGGCAAGCTCACCAAAGCGGACCGACCTCACGCCGTCCCCTCGTTCCAGGATCTGATCCTGAAGCTCCAGCGCTATTGGGCCGACCAGGCTTGCGTCATTTTGCAGCCCTACGACATGGAGATGGGCGCCGGCACCTTCCATCCCGCCACGACCTTGCGCGCGCTTGGGCCGAAGCCCTGGCGCGCGGCCTACGTGCAGCCCTCGCGAAGGCCTAAGGACGGCCGCTACGGCGAGAACCCGAACCGGCTGCAGCATTACTACCAGTTCCAGGTGATCCTGAAGCCGTCGCCGCCGGACATCCAGGACCTCTATCTCGACTCGCTCCGCGCCATCGGCGTCGACGTCGCCAACCACGACATCCGCTTCGTCGAGGACGACTGGGAGAGCCCGACGCTCGGCGCCTGGGGGCTAGGCTGGGAGGTGTGGTGCGACGGCATGGAGGTGTCGCAATTCACCTACTTCCAGCAGGTTGGAGGCTTCGACTGCGACCCGGTCTCCGGAGAGCTGACCTATGGTCTTGAGCGGCTCGCCATGTATGTGCAGGGCGTCGACCGCGTGTTCGACCTCAACTTCAACGGCGGCCGGGGGAAGGACAAGGTCACCTATGGTGATGTGTTCCTGCAGTCAGAGCAGGAATATTCGCGTTACAATTTCGAGCAGGCCGATACCAAGATGTTGCTCGCCCATTTCCGCGACGCCGAAGCCGAATGCAAGGCGCTGCTTGCCAAGGGCGATGACGGCAAGCGCCATTTGATGGTGCTTCCGGCCTACGACCAGGCGATCAAGGCCTCGCATATCTTCAATCTGCTCGACGCCCGCGGCGTGATCTCGGTGACCGAGCGGCAAGCCTTCATCCTCCGCGTGCGCGAGCTCGCCCGCGCGGTTTGCGCGGCCTGGCTCAAGACCGAAGCTGGCGGCGCCATGCTTGATCCGCGCGAGGGCGCTCATGGCTGAGCTTCTGCTCGAGCTGTTCTCAGAGGAGATCCCTGCGCGCATGCAGACGCGTGCCGCGGAGGATCTTGAGCGCCTCATTGGTGACAAGCTGAAGGATGCCGGACTGACGTTTGATACGGTGCGCAGCTTCGCCACGCCGCGGCGGCTCGCGGCCGTGGTCGACGGCCTGCCGGCGCGCTCCCCCGATGTGAGCGAGGAGAAGAAGGGCCCGCGTGTCGGCGCCCCTGAGGCCGCGGTGCAAGGATTCCTCAAATCGGCCGGGCTCAAGTCACTCGACCAGGCGGAGATCCGCGCCGACAAGAAGGGCGACTTCTATGTGGCGACGATCAAGCGATCCGGGCGAGCAACCTCGCAGGTCGTAGCCGAGATCGTGCCCGAGATCGTGCGCAACTTTCCCTGGCCAAAATCGATGCGTTGGGGAGGCGGGCGGTTGCGCTGGGTGCGGCCGCTGCATTCGATCCTGTGCCTGTTCGGCGGCAAGGTGGTGCCGTTCGAGATCGACGGCACCAAAAGCGGCAAGGAAACGCGCGGCCATCGCTTCATGGCGCCGAAGCCGTTCAGTGTGAGGAGCTTCGACGACTATGTGCAGAAGCTGCGCAAGGCTTTCGTCGTCCTCGATCCCCGCGAGCGCGAGGCGATCATCTTGAAGGGCGCGCAGAGGCTCGCCGCCAAGCAACAGCTCGTCCTGATCGAGGACATGGCGCTGCTCGCCGAGAATGCCGGGCTCACCGAATGGCCGGTGGTGCTGATGGGCAGCTTCGATGAGAGCTTACTCGAGGTGCCAGGCGAAGTGCTCGCCACGTCGATGAAGGCGCATCAGAAATGCTTCTCGCTTCGCCGCGGCGAGCGTCTCGCCAACCGCTTCATCTTGGTGGCGAACCTCGAGGCAAAGGACCGCGGCAAGGCCATCATCGCCGGCAACGAGAGAGTCATCGCAGCAAGGCTCGCCGACGCCAAATTCTTCTTCGATCACGACCGCAAGGTCATGCTCGAAGAGCGCGTGCCGAAGCTCAGGGAGATCGTGTTCCATGAGAAGCTCGGCACGCAATATGAGCGGGTGCAGCGTGTGCGCGTGCTCGCCCGCGAGATTGCCAAGCTGGTGCGCGCCGATCCCGACCTCGCCGAGCGGGCCGCGATTCTCGCCAAGGCAGATCTTATCAGCGACATGGTGGGAGAGTTCCCCGAGCTGCAAGGCGTGATGGGCCGTTATTACGCGCTCGACCAGGAAGAAGATGCGCTGGTCGCAAACGCCATTGGTGCTCATTACAAGCCGGTGGGGCCGTCCGATGATGTGCCGCGCGATACCATCGCCATTTCCGTGGCGCTTGCCGACAAGCTCGACATGCTGGTTGGCTTCTGGGCCATCGACGAGAAGCCCACGGGCTCGAAGGACCCCTACGCCCTTCGCCGCGCCGCGCTCGGAATCATCCGCATCGTGCTGGAGAATGACCTTCGCTTGCCGCTGAACGAAGTGACCCGCGCCGCCTTGCAGAAGTGGCGGCAACTGACCCCGCATGGCAGCGCCGACGTGCAAGCGAGCCTCCTCGCCTTCTTCGCCGACCGGCTTACGGTGCATCTGCGCGACCAGGGCGCGCGGCACGATCTCGTCGATGCCGTGTTCGCGCTTGGCGGCGACGATCTCCTCATGATCGTGCGCCGGGTGGAAGCGCTTGGCCTCTTCCTCGACACCGAGGACGGCGAGCACCTGCTCACCGGCACCAAGCGCGCCATTAACATCCTGCGCATCGAGGAGAAGAAGGATTCTTGCAGCTACGATCAGCCGCCCGATGCGAGTCTGTTGAAACAAACGGAAGAAATCGCGCTGGCTAAGACCGTCGATGAGGTCGAGCGCGCGGCGGCTGCCGCAGTCGGAAAGGAAGACTTCGAGGCGGCAATGGCCGCGATAGCACGGCTGCGTGCGCCGGTCGACGCCTTCTTCGACCACGTCACCGTCAACACCGACGATCCCGCGTTCCGCGAGAACCGCCTGCGCCTGCTCAACCGCATCCGCGCAACGACGCTCACCGTCGCCGATTTCTCCAAGATCGAAGGTTGAGCACCATGCCAGCTCACGTCAGTTTGATCACCCTCGGCGTCGCCGACGTTGCCAAGGCTACGTCTTTCTACGAGAGGCTCGGCTTCGTCCGGTCGAAAAAGCCGAGCGAGCCAAGCGTCAGCTTCTTCCAGGCGGGGCCTGTCGTGCTCGCACTGTGGGGACGCGATGCGCAAAGGGACGACGCGCAGGCCGCTGAGCTGTGGACCGGCAATGGCGGCATCGTCGTCGCCCAGAACCTGGCGAGCGAGGATGCGGTCGATGTCATGATGGCGCGGGCAGAAGCCGCCGGCGCACGCATTCTGAAGCCCGCAGCCAAGACCTTCTGGGGCGGCTATGACGGCTATTTCGCCGACCCCGACGGACATGTTTGGGAGGTCGCCTTCAATCCCTTCTGGGAACTCGATGAGGACGGCCGGGTTAGACTGCCGGAATAGCTCAATGACCGACTACCTCTTCGTCTACGGGACCTTGCGATCCGAATTTCCTCATCCACTCGCGAGAAGGCTTCAGGCCCAGGCCAAATTCATCGGCAAGGGGTCGACACCAGGCGTGCTGTACGATTTCGGCTGGTATCCGGGAGCCAGGTTCGATCCTCATGCAAGGACGCACGTCATCGGCGAGGTGTTCTCGATCAAGAACGCCGAGCGGCTGCTTGCCGAGCTCGACCACTATGAAGGCACCGCCCAGCCCGGCAACGCCTTCCGCCGCGTGCCCGTCAAGGTGCGGCTGGATCATGGCGGCATGGTCGATGCCTGGTCCTACGAGATGGGAGACTCGAAGGCGCGGCGGCGGCCGATCGAGAGCGGCGACTTCATTCACCATCGCCGGCTCAAGGACCAGAGGCCGGTGCGGGGCTGATTCCCCCTCCCCTCCATTTGTGTCGGGCGGAGCGGGCCGCTAAAAGGGCGGCTAAAGATATGGAACGCGTGATGAAACCGGCCGCTAAGGCCAAGGACCCCTCGCCCCATTGGGTGTTCACCTTCGGTGCCGGCCGCGCCGAGGGCGATGCCGCTCAGCGCGATCTGCTCGGCGGCAAGGGCGCCTACCTTGCCGAAATGTCGCGACTCGGTCTTCCGGTGCCTCCCGGGCTCACCATCTCGTCCGAGGTCTGCACCGCCTATTACCGGTCGGGCAAGATGCTGCCCGCGGCCCTTATGCCGATGGTGAGTGAGGCGCTCGACGTGGTGGGCAGGGTCGCCGGCGCCCGTTTCGGCGACGTCGACAATCCTTTGCTCGTGTCGGTGCGCTCGGGCTCGCGCGCCTCGATGCCCGGCATGATGGACACGGTGCTCAATCTCGGCCTCAACGACGAGACGGTCGAAGGGCTCGCGCGGCGCTCCTCCGACCGCAGATTCGCCTATGACACCTATCGCCGCTTCATCCAGATGTACGGCGATGTGGTGCTCGGCATCGATCATTATTTGTTCGAGGAGGTGCTCGAGAACTACAAAAGTCTCAAGGGCTTCGAGATGGACTCGGAGCTTGGTCAAGAGCATTGGGCGGAGCTCGTGGCCCGCTTCAAGGCCCTGGTCGAGCAGGAGCTCGGCCAGCCTTTCCCGCAGGATCTGCACGTTCAGCTGTGGGGCGCGATCGCCGCGGTGTTCGGCTCTTGGCACAACGCTCGCGCCATCGCCTACCGGCGGCTGCACGACATCCCCGACGATTGGGGCACCGCGGTCACCGTGCAAGCCATGGTGTTCGGCAATATGGGCGAGCGGAGCGCGACCGGGGTCGTGTTCACCCGCAATCCTTCAACCGGGGAAAAGGAGCTGTACGGCGAGTTCCTGGTGAATGCCCAAGGCGAGGACGTGGTCGCTGGCCTGCGCACGCCGCAACCCTTGACCGAGGCGGCGCGGGAATCGACCGGCGACCGCCGTCCGTCGCTCGAGGCGCTGATGCCTGAGGCCTTCGCCGATCTCAAGGCGGCTTGCGCCAAGCTCGAAGCGCATTTCCGCGACATCCAGGATATCGAGTTCACGGTGGAGGAAGGCAGGCTGTGGATGCTGCAAAGCCGCTCCGGCAAGCGCAGCATGCAGGCGGCCTTGAAAATCGCGGTCGACATGGCCGCCGAAGGGCTGATCACCGAGAAAGAGGCCGTGCTCGGCATCGATGCCGCCCAGCTTGACCAGCTCCTGCATCCGACGCTCGATCCCGACGCGCCGAAGCTCGTTATAGGCAAAGGCCTCCCAGCCTCGCCCGGTGCCGCATCAGGCAGGCTCGTGTTCGACGCTGACGAAGCGGTGCATCTCAAGGCGCAAGGCCACACCCTCATCCTCGCGAGAGTCGAGACTTCCCCGGAGGACGTGCAAGGCATGCACGCCGCCGCGGGCATCATCACCACGCGCGGCGGCATGACGAGCCACGCGGCGGTGGTGGCGCGCGGCATGGGACGGCCTTGCGTCGTCGGCGCGGCATCGGTGCAGATCGATCTCGAGCGCGAGACGCTGAGCTCCGGCAACGAGACCTTGGCCAAGGGCGACGTCGTGACCATCGACGGCTCGACCGGCCAGATCATCAAGGGCCGCGTGGCGACGCGCGAGCCCACGCTTTCCTCGGACTTCTTGACGTTGATGGGCTGGGCCGATCAGTTCCGCCGCATGAAGGTGCGCGCCAACGCCGACACGCCCACCGACGCCCGCCAGTCGCTTGCCTTCGGCGCCGACGGCATTGGGCTTTGCCGCACCGAGCATATGTTCTTCGAGGAGGGCCGCATCGTGCCGATGCGCGAGATGATCCTCGCCGACGATACCGAGGGCAGACGCGCCGCGCTCGCCAAGCTCCTGCCCATGCAGCGCGAGGACTTCATCGAGCTGTTCGAGATCATGGCAGGCGCGCCGGTGACCATCCGCCTGCTCGATCCGCCGTTGCACGAATTTCTGCCGCACGGCGAGGCGGCCATCGGCGAGGTGGCGGCAGCCATGGGGGTCAGCGCCGCGCGGCTGAAGCGCAGGGTCGCGGGCTTGAGCGAGTTCAATCCCATGCTCGGCCATCGCGGCTCCCGCCTCCTGGTAAGCTTCCCGGAGATCGCCGAGATGCAGGCGCGAGCGATCTTCGAGGCCGCCATCGAGGCCGGCCGCAAGCTGGGAACGACCGTGGTGCCGGAAATCATGGTGCCTCTGGTCACCGCCAAGGCAGAGCTCGACCTCGTCAAGGAGCGCATCGACGGCGTAGCGCGCGCGGTGGAAAAAGAGCAAGGGGTCAAGCTCACCTACTCGGTCGGCACCATGGTCGAGCTTCCCCGCGCCTGCATCAATGCCGGCGAGATCGGCAAGAGCGCCGATTTCTTCTCCTTCGGCACCAACGACCTGACCCAGACCACGTTCGGGCTCTCCCGCGACGACGCCGGGCGCTTTCTCAGCGAATACACCGAGAAGGGAATCATCCAGCACGACCCCTTCGTCACGCTCGATCCCGCCGTCGGCGAGCTGATGTGGATTGCCGTTGAGCGCGGGCGGAGGTCGCACCCCGACCTCAAGATCGGCATCTGCGGCGAGCATGGCGGCGACCCCGAGACCATCAGGTTCTGTGAGGACATCCGCCTCGACTATGTCTCCTGCTCGCCCTACCGGGTGCCGGTGGCGCGGCTTGCTGCCGCACAGGCCGCCTTGAGCCTCACGGTAAAGCCCCGTTAACCATGTCGGCAAAAGCCGTTAGGGCTTTCCATTCACCATAATTTGTCCTAAATGATAGAGCAGCATAACTGTGAAATAGACGGGACTCCGGGCAAACCGGTGGGGGACAATAAGACTTAAGTCACTGATTTTCCCACCTTTTTGGCTGGTTTCATATTGGGGACAAACCCTTACGTGCGCCCGATAAGTGGCGCCGTCGGGGTACGCGAAAAGTCGCTTACGGGCATAAAGCGGGCTTTCGCGGACGTAACGGGGAGACCCCCCGGGAGGGACCATTGGGCCGGCGCTCACCTCGTCGGATGTGGCACGTAGCAGCTGCGCTCGCGCCGCTCCCGCTTATCGCATTGGGCTATGCTTCGATTCCGGGCAACAAGGTTGCTTTCCGGATGGAGCTGATGTTTTCCGGCAATGGGTCGAGCCATGCGCTCACCCGCGACGCCGACGCCTCCGAGCATGTGCCGTTGCCGAGGGCTGCTGCCGTTCTGTTTCGGACCACGGAAAAAGGGCCGCGCGCTGACCAATATCTCACGGTCAAGACCACTACCTACGCAGACAAGCAATTCATCACGGCAAGCGTGTCGGGCGCCGACGCCGGCAGCAACAGCGGCGATGTGCGCGACGAGCTGATTCGCGACCGCAAGTCAGATCGCCTCAACGCGCCGGTCACCGAAGTCGCGCTCAGAAGCGGCGGCGGTTCAGACCGCGGCGTGTCGATGTTCACCGAATTCGCCGCCGGCAATCTCCAGCTTGCGCCGGCGCTCGCCGGGGGGGCGCCTTCGCCCCAGACCATCGCCTACCATCCCTCGGAGGTCGGCCTGAGCTTCAAATATAAGGGCGAGAGCCAGGCCGAGTTCGAGGAGCGGGAGCGGCGCTGCCTCGCCACCGCGATCTATTTCGAGGCCAGGGGCGAGCCCGTCCAAGGCCAGATCGCAGTTGGCCAGGTGATCCTCAACCGGGTACGCAGCCCGCAATTCCCCCAGACGATTTGCGGCGTCGTGTATCAGGGCCAGATGTCGCCGGGTTGCCAGTTCTCCTTCACCTGTGACGGGAAAACCGACACGCCGAAGAACGACAGCCATTGGGCGCTCGCGCAGAAGCTTGCCAGGCAGATCACCTCAGGCCAGGTCTGGCTTCCCGAGATCGGCTATTCGACTTTCTACCATGCGGATTATGTGAGCCCGCAATGGAAGAGCGCCATGAACAAGATCGACACGATCGGACGCCACATCTTCTACAAGAAGCGCAACGAGAAGCCCTACATCGTGCAGGAAGCCTCGGCCGCGCCGACGCCTGAAACCACCAAGGTAACCCCCGGCGCCTTCTCGCTCGCCTCCACCAACCCCGCCGTGACACCGATCAGCGCCACTCCAGCGCTAAGTCTAGGCGCGGCGCCGAGTGAGTAAGGGCTCCGACCGAAATCAGGTCGACGCCGGTCTCGGCAATCTTCCGAACCGTCTCTAAATTCACGCCGCCTGAAGCTTCCGTCAGCACCCGTCCGTCGACCATGGCCACGGCCTTTTTCAGGGTGGCGACGTCCATGTTGTCGAGCAGCACCGCATCGATGGGAAAACGCAGCGCCTCATCGAGCTGATCGAGCGTGTCGACCTCGACCTCGACCTTCACCAGGTGCCCTGTGCGCGCCCGGAGCTTGGCCAGAGCTTTTGCGAGACCTCCGGCTGCGGCGATGTGGTTATCCTTTACCAGCACCGCGTCATAGAGCCCGTAGCGGTGGTTGACGCCGCCGCCCGCGCGTACCGCGTATTTCTCGAAGGCGCGCAAGCCGGGCGTCGTCTTGCGTGTGCAGGCGATCCTCGCCTTCAAGCCGTCGATCGCCGCGACATAGGCGGCGGTGAGCGTGGCGATCCCGCTCAAATGCCCGAGATAATTGAGCGCGACCCTTTCGGCGGAGAGCAGCGCCCTCGCCTTCCCCTGAACGCGTGCAAGGCGGGCTCCGGCCGCGACGTGAGCGCCGTCGGCGACATCGGCAACGAACTGTGCGTCAGGATCGAGCGCCTTGAAGCTTGCCGCGGCGAGATCGAGCCCGGCGATCACACCGGCCTT
>DASUZQ010000381.1:0-3647 GCA_036376815.1 Methyloceanibacter sp.
TTCTCTTCCGCACGCGCTCGCCGAGCCTCTTCCGCTATCGCCCCGGGCAATTCATCACTCTCGAGCTCGAGATCGACGGCGAGCCCATAAATCGCTGCTACACCCTGTCGTCGACGCCGACCCGGCCAGACACGATTTCGATCACCGTGAAGCGCGTGCCCGGCGGCAAGGTGTCGAACTGGCTCCACGACAACATGAAGCCGGGGATGGAGATGAAGGCGCTGGGGCCCGCGGGAGACTTCAGCTGCACGCTGCGACCGGCGGCCAAGTATCTCTTTCTTTCCGGCGGCTCAGGCGTGACGCCGCTCATGTCGATGTCGCGGGCACACTATGACCTTGGCGAAGACGGCGATATCGTCTTCGTGCACGCCGCGCGCACGCCGCGCGACATCATCTTCCGGCGTGAGCTCGCCGCAATAACCAACGGCATGAGCCGCTTTCGCACGGCTTTCGTGTGCGAGCAGGCGGGCGACGAGCGCGACTGGGGCGCTCCGACCGGCTACCTGTCGCTCATGCTTCTAAAGTCGATTGTCCCCGACTTCGCGCAACGCGAGGTCTTCTGCTGTGGCCCCGAGCCCTACATGGCGGCCGTGCGCACCATGTTGAAGGAAGTCGACTTCGACATGGCCCACTATCACGAGGAGAGCTTCTCGTTCGAGCGGCACGCTCCTTCTGTCGAAGGCGCCGCGACCAAGCCGCCGCCGCCCGACGCGCCGGCCCAGGGCTTCAAGATCGAGTTCACGCGGCTCGGGCGCGTTATTGAATGCGGACCCGACCAGTTCATTCTCGACGCGGCGAGGGCAGTGGGGATGCGCCTTCCCTTCTCATGCAGCAAGGGCCTTTGCGGCACCTGCAAGACGAAGAAACTCTTGGGCAATGTCGTCATGAACCACGGCGGGGGCATTAGGCAGCGGGAGATCGACGCCGGCATGATCCTGATTTGCTGCAGCAAGCCGCTGAGCGACGTCGTTCTGGAGAAATAGCCGGCCGGCACTCGCCTACCGCATGCGCGTAGAGCAACGACGGCCCATTGAAAGGGAGATGCCTGATGGAGTGGGTCATTCTCTACGTGGCGGTTCTCTTCGAGGTGGCGGCGACCACGGCCTTGAAGGCGTCCGAGGGCTTCACGCGGCTGATCCCCTCCCTCATCGTCGTCGTGGGCTATGGCGTCGCGTTCTACCTGATGACGCTGTCGCTCAATAAGATCCCGCTCGCAATCGTCTACGCTGTCTGGTCGGCGCTCGGCATCGCGCTCATCTCGATCGTCGGCGCTATCCGCTACGGGGAAAGCCTGGACGCCCCCGCCGTCGCCGGGTTGGCCATGATCGTGGGCGGGGTCATCGTCATCAACGTCTTCTCGAAGAGCGTCGCGCACTGACGCCGGCGCAAGCTGTTCACCCGCCGCGGCGCAGAATCGCCTGCAGCAGGTTGCGCACGCCGATGGCGCCGACGAAACGGTCCTGGTCGTCGAAAAGCGCGACGGGGGCGACACCGGACCTGTGCATGGCGAGGATCACGGTCTTGAGGTTCGTGCCGGGTCGCGCCCAATAGACCGGCGCTTTCCCGTCCGGAAGGGGTGCGTCGATCTCGCTGCACGAGACCCACTGCGCCGGTTTACCGTTGCATTCCGCCTCGCAGACCTTTCCGCCCGAGTCACACTTGAAACGCGTGGTCTTCCTGAGGTCGAGCCAGACCCAGCCATCGCCCGCGGGCTCGAGGTCGTGCGCGCTGCGCATCACGTTCCAGGCGGTGAGCACCGAGAGCGGGTTCACGTTGGCGATGAAGTCCTGGACGTAGGCGTCGGCCGGCTTCAAAACGATGTCCTCCGGCGCGCCCGACTGCACGATGCGTCCGCTCTCCATGATGGTGATGCGGTTGCCGATCTTGAGCGCTTCCTCGAGGTCGTGGCTGACGAAGATGATCGTCTTCTTGATCCTCTTCTGCAGTTGCAGGAGCTCGTCCTGCAGCTTGGTGCGGATCAGGGGATCGAGCGCCGAGAACGGCTCATCCATCAAGAGGATCGGTGCATCGGTGGCGAAGGCGCGGGCGAGTCCGACACGCTGCTGCATGCCGCCCGAGAGCTCGTGCACGTGCTTGTTCGCCCAGGTGTCGAGGCCGACGAGCTTCAGTTGCCGATCGACGCGCTCCTTGATCTCGGGCTCCGGAACGCCGGCAAGCTCGAGCCCGAAGCCGACATTCTCGCGCACCGTCCGCCAGGGCAAGAGTGCGAACTGCTGAAAAACCATGGCGACCTGCTTCTGGCGGATATGGCGCAATGTGGCGGAATCGCACGAGGCCACATCGACCATGCGGTTGCTGTCCTTCACGAGCACCTGCCCGCGCGCCACCTTGTTGAGCCCGTTGACAGCCCTGAGCACGGTCGACTTGCCCGAGCCCGACAGGCCCATGAGGACCGAGATCTGGCCCTCGTCGACGGTGAGGTTGGCGTCCGCTGCGCCGAGCACCGAGCCGGTTTTGGCCAGGATTTCGGCGCGGTTGGAACCGGCATCGACCATCTTAAGAGCGCCCGGGATGTCTTTGCCGAAGATAATGTCGACATGCTTGAAATCCACGGCGACGCTCATTTCCTTACTCCAGCCGGTTTTACCGAAAGCGCGCGATCGAGGATGATAGCCAGTATGACGATCGCGAGGCCGGCCTCGATGCCGAGCGGAATGTTGCGATTGGCGAGCGCCTTGTTCACCGGATTCCCAAGGCTCGGCGCGCCGATCAGGGTGGCAAACACCACCATCGACAGCGACAGCATGATGCACTGAGTGAGGCCGGCCATGATCGAGGGGAGCGCCGCCGGTAGCTCGACCTTCCATAAGAGCTGGCGATTCGTTGCGCCGAAGGCCTCGCCGGCCTCGATCATGGGCTTGGGGATCGAGGTGATGCCGAGATAGGTCATGCGGACAGGCGCCGGCATGGCGAAGATGATGGTGACGACAAGGGCGGGGGCCGCTCCCAATCCGAAGAGAATGAGAATGGGGATGAGGTAGACGAAGGTTGGCATCGTCTGCATGAGGTCGAGGATCGGCTGCGTGACGCGCCAGACGTGCGGCTTGTGCGCCGCCCGGATACCAAGCGGCACGCCGATCGCCATCGACAGCGCGGTGGCCGCGCTGACGAGCACCAGAGTCTGGACGGTCTCCTTCCAAAGCCCCTGATTGAGGATGAAGATGAGTCCGACAAAGACGCCGAGTGCGAGCCACTTCGAGCGCTGTAGCCAGTAGGCGATCCCGGCGAGGATCGCCGCGAGGAGAAGAGGCGGAACCTGCAGAAGCAGATAGGAGCTGCCTTCGACGAGCCACTGGAGGGTGGCGGAGATTGCGTCGAAGAACCACTGAAAATGTTCGATGATGAAGTCGATGAACGCCTTGCCCCACTGGCCGACCGGAAGCTTCCAGTCGGCGAGGTGCTTCGAAATCGGATCCATCGGTCCCTCCCCAGGGGACGAGGCGCCACCCCGGGCAGACCGGACTTGCGGCCGCCTGCCCTTTGGGCGCGCTCGTCAGAGCGACGATATTATTTTAGAGCAGCCTGCACGGCCGCCAGTCCATCGTTGCCGTCGAAGGTCTTGACGCCCTCGAGCCATGGCTTCACCGCGTCCGGGTTGGCCTTGAGCCAGGCCAGAGCCGTTGCCT
>DASUZQ010000382.1:0-6438 GCA_036376815.1 Methyloceanibacter sp.
AATTCACCTTGTCGCCTGCCGAGATCGTCGAACTTGCCGCCAGGGCGCTGGCCTTGCGCCTTCTCGCCCGGTTGCTGGCCGCGGCCGCCGGATTTTCCTTGCGCGCTTTCGTCGCCGCCTGGGCTCTGGCCGTTGTCCGAGCCATCCTCTTGCGGCGTGCCGAACGGCGCCATGAAGATGCCCGGCCCGAACTCCATGGGCTGGCCGGGCGGGCTCACATTGAAGGCGTCGTTCTGCTGGTTGCCGCCTTGCTCGCGCCTCGCCTTGAACGTCTCGTCGAGCAGCTTCTGCTGCTTGGAGACGAGCTCGTTCAGGTCCTTCATCATTTTGCCCATGCGCTGCTGCTTGGCGTTGTCGGTGGAGGTTCCGGCCTGCAGCCGCTCGAGAATGTCCTTGAGCTCGCTCAGCATCTGCTCGGCAAGCTCCTTCGATCCAGACTTGGCGAGCTGCTCGATATTGTTGAGAAGCTTGTCGAGCTCCTGGTCGGAGACGCTTTGCTCGCCGTCTTTCGATTTCTGGTCAGGAGAAGGATTGCCGTTCTGCTGCGCCTGCTCGGCGAGCGCCTGCAGATAGCGCGACAGCGCACTGCGCAGCTCATCGACCAGGCGATCGAGCTCCTCCGGCGAAGCGTTCCGCTTCAGAGCCTCGCTCAACCGGTCCTGCGCCGCCTTCACATCGCGCTCGGCTTCGGGAATGTTGCCGTCCTCGATGCGCAGCGCCAAGTCCCACAGCTGGCTCACCACGCTCGCGATCGACTGAGGCGACTGATCGTTGTCGAGCCGCCAATAGGTGTCGCGCAAGGCGAGATAGACCGAGCTGTCGGGGATCGCCCGCTCGCCGCCGATGGTCAAGGCATCGAGCGCCATGGCGACTTGGCTCGCCGAATCCCGCTCGCGCACGAGCTTCTTGCGTTGCTCGACCACCGCCTTGGCAAGAGGCTTGGTGAATTTGCGCTCGGGCAGGATGAACTCGTAGGGTTGGCTCAAGCCGGTCTGCTCCGCCTGATCGCGCGCGGCAAGGGTCATGCGCACTTTGAGGCCGGCCCAAGGATGGGCGGTCAAGTCCTGCGAGGATTTGCCTTCGACCAGCTTGGCGTTGACCTTGGGCAATTGCAGCGGCATGAGCGGCGCTTCGAGCAGGGGTTCGGCCTCTTGCTTGCCGCCGTCGAGCTCGGGAGCCTGCGCCGGCAGACCTTCAGCTTCTTGCGAATCGGCCAGCGCGAAGCGGGCCTCGGCGCTCGCCACGCCATGATCGTCGGTGGCGCGGAAGGTCAAGCGGAGCGCGCCGCGCGGCGTGGTGGTCGGGTTGCCCATGAGCGCAATCTGCGGCACGCCGTCCTTGATGAGGTCGAAGTGCCATTTGGCGACGGTGTTGCCGCCGACCCGCACATCGACCGCGCCGGGCGTGGCGAGGAGCAGCTTGAATTCCAGGAGCCCTTGGCTGCCGGTGATCTTGGGGATGACCGCGTTCGCCGGAGAACCGTCCTCGGGTTGCGACACGAGGCTCACGGCTTCGCCACGCGGCGCAAAGGCGCGCACGATCAGCTCACTCCGCTCGGGGACCGAAAGCGCCCGGAAGGTTTCATTGCCGGCGCCGACCGGCTCGCTGCCGTCGGCAAGAACGATGGGTGCCACTTCGGTATAGACCGGCGGCGTTACCCAGGCGTCGAGGCGCATCAGCGCCGCCGACGTGCGCGCGGCGGGGGTGAAGGCCGCAGTGATGCGGTCCCATCGATTGGGACCGGCAGCGAGCAGCGCCACGATGAGCACGAGCAGGAGTGCCGAACGGACGGCATATGGGTCCTTGCGGTCGGTGCGCGGCAACGGCCAGCTCGGCTTGAGCTTGGCGACCAGGCGGCTCAGCCGCTCGCGATGCGCCGCCCAAAGAAGTGCTGTGTCGGCGCGTGATGTGGTGCCGAGCTTGTCCTCGTAGGAGGAGGCCGGCCGGTGCTTGATATCGGCATGACGCTCGAGGCGCCTTAGCGCCTCGGCCCGCGTCGGCATGGGGAAGCGGATGAGCGGCACGAGCGAGACAAGCAGCGCCACGGCAAAGGCCACGAGCAGGGCGCGGTGAAGAAGAGGCGGCAAGGCGCTCCACAGGTCGAACATGGACAGAATGAGAAAGGCCGCGAGCACTATGAACGGCCACAGCAGCGCCTCCCATACACGCTCGCCGACAAGCGCAAGCCGGCTCAAGACAACGCGCCATTCGAAGCGGCGGGCGAGCGACTTGTCCTCCGGGGTGTCCGGGGGCGCTTTCTTTCGGGCAAACAAATCTCGCATCATCTTCATCAGGCTTAGCACAACGCGTGAAGCACGCGGGTAATTTGGGGAGCGATGCGGGCTAAAAGGAGGCCCTACGAGCGCCGCTCGAGCTTGAGCCAATCAGGCAGCCGCTCCGCCGCCAGCATGTCGGCGTAGTGAGGCCGGGGCCGGGTCACGGCATAGCGGTCGCCGGCAACCAGCACCTCAGGCACCAGAAGCCGGCTATTATACTGCGAGGCGAGGACGGCGCCATAGGCTCCGGCCGTCATCACGGCAATGAGATCGCCGGAGCGGAGCTCCGGCAGCGCCCGATCGAGCGCCAGATAATCGCCGGTCTCGCAGACGGGGCCAACCACGTCGCTGGTCATCGTCGCTGCACCGGGAGCTGGCTCTGCCACCGGCCAAATCTCGTGATAGGCCTCATACAACGTCGGCCTGATCAGATCGTTCATCGCCGCATCGACGATGGTGAAGGTCTTTGGCTCTCCGCGCTTCACATAGAGGACGCGGGAAACGAGGATGCCGGCATTGGCGGCGATCAGGCGCCCGGGCTCGAACAAAAGCTTGCAGCCGAGATCGCCGACGGTCTCCCGCACGAGCTTGCCGTATTCTTCCGGAAGCGGCGGCGCCGGCTCGTCGCTGCGATAGGGCACGCCGAGGCCGCCCCCGAGATTGACGAAGTCGATGGCGAAGCTGTTGGCCCTGAGCTCGTCGACGAGCTCCTTGAGGAGCGCGAAAGCGTTGCGGAAGGGAGCAAGGTCGGTGATCTGGCTGCCGATATGCATATGCACGCCGCGCGGATCGACGCCGGGAAGCGCCGCGGCAAGTCGATAAAGCGCAAGCGCCTCGCCGTAGGGAATGCCGAATTTGTTCTCGGCCTTGCCGGTGGCGATCTTGTGATGGGTCTTGGCGTCGACGTCGGGGTTGACGCGGAGCGCGATGCGCGCCGAGAGCCCGAGCGAAGATGCCGTCTCGCTCAACGTGCGAAGCTCAGGCTCCGACTCGACGTTGAAGGCGAAGATGCCCTCTTCTAACGCGAACGCCATCTCGTCAGCGGTCTTGCCCACGCCGGAGAAGGCGATCTTCTCAGGCAGAACGCCCGCGGCGAGCACGCGGCGAAGCTCTCCCTCCGACACCACGTCCATGCCGGCGTCGAGCCTTGCGAGCGTCGCAAGCACGCCGAGATTGGAGTTGGCCTTGACCGAATAGCAGACCTCCGCGTCCAGGCCTTCGAAGGCATCGGCGAACACGCGGTAGTGCCGTTCGAGCGTTGCCGTCGAATAGCAATAGAAGGGCGTGCCGACAGAGGCGGCGAGATCGGCAAGGCTCAAGTCCTCGGCGTGCAGGATGCTCCCACCGCCGACTCCTTGCCGGTAAGTGAAATGGTGCATGGAGGCTTAGAAAGCCTTATTGCAGCAAGCGGTCAATCCATAGCGAGCGAGCGGGCGCTTGCGACATCTTGGTGGAGGGATCGGCCTTGGTCTCGGGGTAGGAGGGCTTCGGCCGGTCGAGCGAGCCGCGTTTGCCGCAGGCGCTCAAGCCTACGGACAGGATCAACGCAATAGCCAGGAGGACGCGCAAAGCGCTTCCCATGGTCGTGCCCCTTTGACCTTGGACCTTGTACCGGTCCTTACGTCCTTTTTATCGCGACCGGGGCGCCTTCTTCAAACGCTTTATCCATTTTTTGGCCTCCCGCCGCACATTTCCAGGGGCTGTGCCCCCATAGCTACGCCTGCTTTTGACCGATTTGCTCACATCGAGCACTGAAAATGCGTCTTCAGTGAGTCGTTTATCGACCGATTTCAGGTCCTCAAGCGTGAGTTTGGCCAGGTCGCAGCCCTTGGTGTCGGCGAGCGCCACGATTCGCCCGGTGACGTGATGCGCCTCGCGGAAGGGCAGCCCCGCCTCCCGTACCAGCCAATCGGCGAGGTCGGTGGCCGTGGCGTGGCCGCGGCCGGCGGCCTTCTTCATTGCCCGCGCATCGGGCTCGAGATCGCCGACCATGCCGGCCATGGCGGCAAGCCCGAGCGAAAGCGAGGCGAGCGCGTCGAACACCGGCTCCTTGTCCTCCTGCATGTCCTTGGCATAAGCGAGCGGCAATCCCTTCATCACCATCAGCAGAGCGAAGAAGGCGCCGGCGATGCGGCCGGTCTTGGCGCGCACGAGCTCGGCAGCGTCTGGGTTCCGCTTCTGCGGCATGATCGATGAGCCGGTGGTGTAGCGGTCGGAGAGCCTGGCGAAGGCGAATTGCGGCGAGGTCCACATCACGATCTCTTCGGCAAGACGCGAGAGATGCGTGGCAGCGATGGACGCGGCGGCCAGGCTCTCAAGCGCGAAGTCGCGATCGGACACCGCATCGAGCGAATTGGCCGACGCTCTCGCAAAGCCAAGCGCCTTTGCCGTCGAGTCGCGATCGATGGCGAAGCCGGTGCCGGCAAGTGCCGCGGCACCCAAGGGCGATTCGTTGAGCCGTGCCTTCGCATCGGCGAACCGTCCCCGGTCGCGGGCGAACATCTCAGCATAAGCGAGAAGATGATGGCCGAAGGTGATCGGTTGCGCGGTTTGCAGATGGGTGAAGCCAGGCATCACGGTCGCGGCGTGGGCGAGCGCCTTCTCGGCGAGCGCGAGCTGCAGGCTCGCGAGCAACCCATCGATCGAGTCGATCTCGTCGCGCACATAGAGGCGCAGATCGGTCGCCACCTGATCGTTGCGCGACCGCGCCGTGTGCAGCTTGCCGGCGACCGGGCCGATCAGCTCGGCGAGCCGCGACTCGACATTCAGATGAATGTCCTCGAGCGCGCGCACAAAGTTGAATTTGCCGGCCTCGATCTCGGCCGCGATCTTGTCGAGGCCGCGGGCGATCTCATCGCCCTCTTTCTTGGTGATGATGCTGGCATCGACGAGCATCGCGGCATGGGCCTTGGACGCAAGAATATCGTGGCGCCAGAGGCGCTTGTCGAAGTCGATGGAGGCGTTTATCTCCTCCATGATCGCGGCGGGGGACGCCAAGAAGCGGCCACCCCACATGGTGTTGGTCACGAGCGTCGAGCCCTGTGAATCGAGGTGAACGTGGAAGACGTGAACAGAAGCGCAAAACGCGACCGGGACGCGTCACCGGCCACCATTCTCATCGCCGCGTCGTTAGCGGCGATTGCCGGGTTCGCCACGGTATATTTGAGTTTTGCCCCTTCTGACAATGGGCGCCTCTCGTCATCGATAAAGCAAGGTGAAAGCGGAGCGGCGGCGCCGGCCGGAGAAAAGGCCGGTCAGGGCCCGCTTGCCGGACTGAACAAGGGCGCCATGGCGGCGTTCCTCGCGCGGCCGAAGCCGCTCGACCCTGGCGAGGTCAGCTTCGTTGACGGCGAAGGCGCGGCGAAGTCCTTAAGCGACTGGCGAGGCAAGGTGGTGCTGCTCAACATCTGGGCCACCTGGTGCGTGCCCTGCCGGGAGGAGATGGCAACGCTCGACAAGCTTGAGGCCGCGCTCGGCGGCAAGCATTTCCAGGTGGTGGCGGTGAACATCGACCGTGGCGGGGCCGACAAGCCGAAGAGCTTCCTCGCCGAGACCGGGGCCACGCACCTTTCCCTCTACACCGATCCTTCGGGCAAGCTGTTCAGCAAGCTGAAGGCGGTGGGCATGCCGACCACGCTTCTGATCGACCGCGAGGGGCACGAGATCGGTCGGCTGGTCGGACCGGCCAACTGGGATTCGCCGGACGCGCTCGCTCTGATCAAGGCTGCGATCGCGGCTGGTAGCGCCGCACCTGCTTAATCGACTGACCGCGGGGCGCCTTTGTGCAATGCAATAATTCTCGCCTAGGTATTGTGCAGTGCACCATGGCATCCTATATAATCTTTGTACGCAACATCCCCGCGCCAGGCGGGGTCAGAGAGGTGATCAGATGTCTGACGTTCAAAGGTTCAGTAATGAGGTTCAGAGAGCGGGCAAGGACGGCTTCGATGCTGTTGTCAGCTCCTTTGGTGAGGCGAACAAGGGGTTCCAGGCTATTGCCGCGGAGATCACCGCTTATTCGAAGAAGTCGTTTGAGGACGGCACGCGTGCCTTCGAACAGCTTCTTGGTGCAAAGTCGTTCGAGCAGGTGATCGAGATCCAGTCTCAGTACGCCAGAATGGCTTATGAAGCCTATGTTGCCGAGTTGTCGAAGCTCGGTGAG
>DASUZQ010000383.1:0-3364 GCA_036376815.1 Methyloceanibacter sp.
ACACTGCCGGAGACGGCGATCACCATAGTGTCCTTGGCGCGGGCGCGTGAAGCGGTGCCGAGATCGTTCAGCGCCTGAAGCGTGTGGGCAACGCGGAGCAGCCGCTTCTCGCCGCGCGCGGCCTTGAAGTCGTGCTCGACAATGGCGCAAGAGGCACCTTGCGACAGCGCCGCCTCGACGAAGGCATGTCCGTCGCGGTTTAGCCCGCGAAGCGCGATGAAGGCCTCGTCAGGCGCAAGGCTCCGACTGTCGATGGAGACGCCGCTCACATTCGTGCCCGACGGCAGCGAGCACTTGCCGCGCACGGCCTTCACCATCTCCCCGACTGTCCATAGCGGCTTAGGCACGGTCTCTTTCCCCCTTCAGCGCAGCGTCGACCGCATCGTGGTCAGAATAAGGAATGACGGCGCCTTTGATAATCTGTCCCGTCTCGTGTCCCTTGCCGGCAATCAGCAAGATATCCCCGCTCTTCAGGCCGGCGATGGCTTCTGCCACGGCGACCGCGCGGCCGGGGACCTCGATGGCGCCGGGCGCCGCCGCGAGAATTTCACGGCGAATTTCCTCAGGCTCTTCGCTCCGCGGATTGTCGTCGGTGACGATGGCGATGTCTGCCCGATCCACGGCAGCCGCGCCCATTTGAGGGCGCTTGCCCTTGTCGCGGTCGCCGCCGCAACCGAACACCACCAGCAGGCGGTTCCGCACGTATGGCCGAAGGGCGTCGAGTGCCTTGGCGAGCGCATCGGGAGTATGGGCGTAGTCGATGAAGATGGGAGCGCCGGTACGGGTGGTGCCGGCAAGATCGAGGCGCCCGCGCGCCCCGTGCAGGTTCTCGAGCAGCGGCAGCAGTTTTGAGGCGCTCGCTCCGGTGACCATGCACAGGCCCGCCGCGACAAGCGCATTCGATGCCTGGAAGGCGCCGACGAGCGGCAGGCGGAAGGCTTCCGTTCCGCCTTCATGCTCGACCACGAGGCGCTGGCCGAAGCCGTCCCGCTCGGCGGAGATGAGCCTCAAGGCTTTCCCCGCGCGCCCAACCGACATCACGGAGAGTCCGCGCGATTTGGCGAGCGCCGCCACCTGTTCGCCGGCGCTGCTGTCCACGTCGATCACGGCGCCCGCCCCTTGCGGCAGCAGCTCTCGGAACAAACGGAGCTTCACGTTGAAATAGTCCTCGAAGCTCGAGTGATAGTCGAGATGGTCGCGCGAGATGTTAGTGAAGGCCCCGGCCGCAAGCCGCAGGCCGTCGACGCGGCGCTGCTCGAGCCCATGGCTCGAAGCTTCGAGCGCAAGATGGGTGACGCCGGACTTGGCGAGATCGGCAAGGATGCGATGCAGCTCGATAGGGTCCGGCGTAGTGTGGGCGAGGGTTTGCGTGCCTGACGGTCCAACCACGCCGACCGTGCCGAGGCTCGCGGCACGGAACTCCATCTGCTCCCAGAGCTGGCGGACGAAGGAGGCGACCGACGTCTTGCCGTTGGTGCCGGTCACGGCGACGGCGACTTCAGGTTGCGCGCCGAAGAAGCGCGCGGCGATCAGCGCCAACCTGCGGCGGGGGTCGGCGTCCTCGACGACCGGCGTGCTATTGAGCGCATGCTTGGCTCCTTGCGGCATCAGGATGGCGGCGGCGCCGCGGGCCAAGGCGTCGGCAATGTAGCGCGCCCCGTCGGTGCGCGATCCGGGAAGGGCTGCGAACAAATAGCCAGGCTTGACGGCACGGCTGTCGGCGGTCAGTCCCACGATCGGAACCCGCAGCCAGGGGGCGGGCAGCGGCGCTTCGGGCCCCATCAACTCACCAAGGGTCATCACCTGAACATCCACGCGCCCTAAGAGGGCGGCCGCGCGACAAGCGTCCCTCTAATAGGAGGCGAGCACTTTCGCGTCAAACTTGGGCTGGTCGCCGGGAAGCTTGGGCGCCACGCCGAGAATAGGCGCAATCCGCGCCACGATCTTGCCCACGGTGGGCGCCGCATTCACGCCTGCCGTCGCTTCGTTGTTGGTCTCCGGCACGCGTTTCGGCTCGTCCAGCATGACCAGCACGAGATATTCAGGGGCGTCGGTGGGAAAGACCGAGAGGAAAGAGTTGAGCAGCTCGGAGCCTTCGTAATGACGCCCCACAACCTTCTCGGCCGTCCCGGTCTTGCCGCCCACGCGGTAGCCTTCCGCCTCGGCGCGCTTGCCGGTGCCCTTCAAGACGTTGAGGCGCATGAGTTGGAGCATCGCCTGGCTCGTCGCGGGCTTGACCACGCTCGGGGCTTGCCGCAGGCCGGCCAGGCGCGAGCGCGGCAGGAAGGTCGGCGTCACGGCGAAGCCGCCGTTGACCAGAGGCAGAGTGGCGGTGGCAAGCTGCAAGGGCGTGACCGAGAGTCCATGCCCGTAAGCGATGGTGATGGTGTTGAGCTGCTGCCAGGGCGAGGGAACGAGCGGCGCCGCACTCTCGCCGATCTCGGTGGAGAGGCGGCTCAACAGCCCAAGCTTGTCGAGGAAGGCGCGGTGGCGGCTGACGCCGAGAGCGAGCGCCATCTTGGCCGCACCGATATTGGATGAATAGATGAAGATCTCCGGGACCGTCAGGCGGCGCTTCTTGCCGTGGAAGTCTTCGATGGTGAAGCCGCCGACATGCAGCGGGTGGCTGGCATCGTAGCTTGAGCGCATCGTAGAGCTGCCGGCGTCGAGCGCACCGGCCACGGTCAACACCTTGAACACCGAGCCAAGCTCGTAGACACCGGACGTCATGCGGTTCAGGCGATCCTTGTCGAGGGCCTCTTCGCGGTGGTTAGGGTCGTAGTCGGGCAGCGAGACCATGGCGATGACCTCTCCGCTCGCAACGTCGATGACCGCGCCGGCGGCGGCCTTGGCGCGATAGGTGGCCATGGCGTTGACCAGTTCCTCGCGCACCACGTGCTGCACGCCGAGATCGAGCGACAGCGTCACGGCCTCTCCACCCACAGCGTTCTCTGGCGCCGACATGGCGAGTTGCGGATTGTCGTCGATGAACTTCTCGATGCCGGCGAGACCCTTATTGTCGACATTGACGTAGCCGACGACATGACAGGCCGTGGCGCCGACCGGGTAGACGCGGCGATATTCCTCGATGAAGCCGAGACCGGGCTGGCCAAGCTCGTAGATCTCAGCCTGCTGCTGCGGCGTGAGCTCGCGCTTGATGGCGACGAACCTTCTCCCCTGCTTCAGCTTCTCGCGAAGCTCGGCAGTGTCGATGTCGGGCAGGACGCTCGCCACCTGCTCGACCAGCTCGTCACGGTCGATGACCTTGGCGGGATCGGCATAGAGGGTGGCGCCCTTGATGTCGGTGGCAAGAAGCCGGCCGTTGCGGTCGAGAATGTCGGGCCGGTGCACCGTGGTGGAGATG
>DASUZQ010000384.1:0-4315 GCA_036376815.1 Methyloceanibacter sp.
CAAGCGCCTGTCGTCATAGCGTCATCCACAACTATTTGTGCAACGTCCACAGCATTTTGAGTCAGCGAGTAGGGCCCAGTTGGTGGGCGCACAAACTCCGATATATAACTGATTCACAATCTGATTCGCGGCGGCGTGACGCGTGCGCGGGAACTCTGGAGAGGCCACAGAGAAACACGCATGGCAACGATACAGGCAAACTACGACCACTTCACCAACCCGGTGGACATGGTCGAGCATATCGCTACCATCCACGACTGGACGTTCGAGCGAAGCGCTCCCGACGAGCTGACGCTGTCGGTCTCGGGCTCCTGGTGCGACTATCACCTCTCGCTCACCTGGCGGGACGATCTCGAGGCGCTGCACCTTGCTTGCGCCTTCGATTGCAAGGTGTCCAAGCCCAGGCTGAACGAGATCTACCGTCTGATCGCGCTGATCAACGAGCAGCTCTGGCTCGGGCATTTCGACCTGTGGAAGGAGGACGGCATGCTGCTTTATCGCCACGGTCTGCTGCTTGCCGGCGCCAAGACCCATGTCGGACAATGCGAGGCGCTCTTGCGCGGCGCGCTCGAAGCCTGCGAGCGCTACTACCAATCCTTCCAATTCGTGGTGTGGGCAGGCAAGTCGTCCGAGGACGCACTTGCGGCCACCATGCTCGAGACAGAAGGGCAGGCGTGACCGTCACCCTCGGTGGCCCGCTCCTCCTAGTCGGGGCGGGGAAGATGGGTGGAGCGCTGCTGGCAGGCTGGCTCCGCCAAGGTCTCGATCCGACTTTCGTTTATGTGCAGGACCCTACGCCCGCGCCTGAGGTCGCTGCTTTGATGGCAAGCCACGGCATTCGCGTGCGCCATCAGGCGAAATTGCCGGCCGCTCCGTCGGCGATGGTGATCGCGGTGAAACCGCAGATCATGGATGAGGTGTTGCCGCCGCTAGGTTCGTCGATTGGGCCTTCGACGGTGGTGCTGTCGATCGCCGCCGGGCGCACCCTTGCCAATCTCGCCTCGCGTCTGCCGCCGGGCAGTGCGATTGTGCGGGCGATGCCCAACACACCGGCGGCAATCGGGCAGGGGATGACGGTCGCTTGCGCGAGCAGCGCGGTGACCCGCGATCAAGCGCTCCTCTGCAACATGCTGCTTGAAGCGGCCGGTGAGGTGATCTGGATCGACGATGAGGCTCTGCTCGATGCCGCCACAGCCGTCTCCGGCAGCGGGCCTGCTTATGTGTTCCTGCTCGCTGAATGTTTGACGGAGGCAGGCGTTGCCGAAGGGCTCGACCGTGAGTTCGCCGCCCGGCTGGCGCGGGCGACGATTGCCGGCGCCGGCGAGCTGCTGCGCCGCTCCGATCTTTCGCCGGCAGAGCTTAGGAAGAATGTCACGTCCCCAAAAGGCGTGACCGCCGAAGCGCTCGAGGTGCTGATGGGCAAAGACGGTTTGAGCGATCTTCTCAAACGCGCGGTGGCGGCCGCCGCAAAGCGCTCCCGCGAGCTGTCGTCGTAGCAGAAGCCAGAAATCAGACGTCAGAAGGCGCGGCCTCATGGTGAGGAGGGCCGCGAGAAGGTGTACCCATGGCGCCTTTCGACGGCCGCAGAAACCCCCTATGCTCCGGGTAAAGGAGTACGCGCCATGTTCGAGGAGTACAACAAGCGCAACAAAGCCATCGTAGCGGCGCTTGAACTTGCCGCCGAGGGCGGGTGGAAAGCCGTGACCTTTCCCGCGATCGCCATGCGCAGCGGCGTGAGCCTCGCCGACCTCCGCCGCGAGTTCACCTGCAAGACCGACATCCTCAGAGCCTTCCAGGCCGAGATCGACGCCGAGGTGCTGGCCAAGTCCAAACCAGCGACACCGGAGCAGAGCCCGCGGGATCGCGTGTTTGACATGGTCATGACGCGGTTCGAGGCGATGACGCCGTACAAGCCGGCGCTTCGCCGCATCTCAGCCGCCCTTTGCTGCCACCCAGCCGAAGCGGCGCAGCTCATTCCGTCGTCGCTTGCCGCGCAATATTGGATGCTGGCCGGCGCCGGCGCCAAGCTCGATGGTCCCGGCGCAGGACTCCGCGTCGCGGGGCTCGCTTCGATCTACTGCAAGGTGTTCGGCGTCTGGCTCGACGATGATACGCCAGGGCTCGATCGCACCATGGCATCGCTCGACCGCAGGCTCAAGAACGGCGAGGAGTGGCTGGCAAGGGCCGAGTCGGCGTGCGAAAGTTTCTGCCGCTTCGCCTGCGGATTCATGCCGCGGGGCTGGAAACACCGCGAAAAAGACGAGGCCGCGGAACCGGCGGCCGCCGGTGCCTCGGCCAACCCGGCTAGCGCCTGAACTCGTCAGTCGGGGAGAGAATCGTCATCGTCGGGACCGGAGAGATCCTCGGGTCCCTCGCCCGGCAGCTCGGCGTCGACCGGGTCTTCCGCCAGGGGCGTGTCCGGGTCGTCGGGCGCGTCGAGCGTTTGGCCTTGAATCTCGACAGGTGACGGATTCAAGTTCCTCTGGCGCCCGATGATGACCCTGCCGGGAGAGATTTCCGCCTCGATAGCCGAACCCGGAGCCTCCTCCTGCTGGATCTCATCCTCGAGGGTTTGCTGGGCATAGGAGCCGCCAATCATCAGGGGGCCTGCCATCAACGCCGCTAATCCGATGGTCCTGATACGCATGCGGTTTCTCCCCAAATTGCCGTTTCTGCCGCTTGTCTAGTTGGAGTTTGGATCGAGCGTCTCTTCGCCTTCCACCGAATAGGGAGCCTCCGAGGCCGCATCGGGCGTCTCGCTCCCCGCCGGCGTGCCGGCGCCTGGAGAGCCCTCCGCATCGAGCCCGCTGGTCAAGGGATTGGTGAGCAGCCCCGGCATAATGAGGGTCGGCGCTTGGCCACCGCCCGTTCCATCGGCCGCATCAGGCGATTGTCCGTAGGCGACGCTTGCGGCGGCGCAGGTCACCAGCGCCAGGACCGCAACGAGTATTTTTGACATGTCCCTCCTCCCCCAAATGTCTCGCCACAAAGTACACGGGCGGACCTCAAACGGGAACCTTGAGAACGGCCCTCAATCCGCCGAGCCGAGACTTGCTCAAGGCGATGTCACCGCCGTGAATGCGGGCGATGTCGCGGGCGATGGCCAATCCAAGTCCGGTCGATTTGGCATCCTGATTGCGCGCGTCATCGAGCCGGTAAAACGGCCGAAACACCTGATCGCGTTCATTTTCGGGAATGCCTGGCCCATCATCTTCGACCTCGACCACGAGCGAGCCATCCTCTCGCCCAGCGCTGACCGCGACGTGGTCGGCGAAGCGCACGGCATTGTTGACCAGATTGGCGACGGCGCGCTTGAAGGCATGGCGCCTGAGCGGCACGACGAGAGGCGCATCGCCAACGTCGATACGAATGTCGGACTTGCCATGAGCCTGGTTGCGCACCTCGGTCAGGATCTCATTGATATCGGTGCGCACGATCTCCTCGCCTGAGGCACCCTTGGCAAAGGCCACGTAGTCTTCCAGCATGGCCTGCATCTCGTCGACGTCGGCGCGCATGGCGTCGAGCTCAGGCGACTCCTCGAACATGGCGAGCTGCAGCTTGAAGCGGGTTAGCACGGTGCGGAGATCGTGGCTCACGCCGGCGAGCATAGTGGTGCGCTGCTCGACATGGCGCTCGATGCGGTCGCGCATCTCGATGAAGGCCTGCGCCGCCTGGCGCACCTCGCGAGCGCCGCGCGGGCGGAAATCGGGCGGCGTCGGTCGCCCCTTTCCCAGGCTCTCGGCGGCCTCGGCCAGGCGCAGGATCGGCTTGATCTGGTTGCGCAGGAACAAGATGGCCACGGTGAGCAGCACGAGAGAGGTCCCGAGCATCCACAACAGGAAAATCTGCGAGTTGGAGGCATAGGTCTGGCTGCGCCGCGCCAGCACATGCATCACCGCGTTGTCGAGCTTGATGCGAATGTCGACGAGATTCGACGTGCCGACGGTGTCGATCCAGAACGGCTTGCCGATCTGCCGCGTGATCTCGTCGGACAGCGTGCGGTCGAGCAGGTCGAAGAAGGGCCGCGAGCGTGTCTGCGGCAGCTCGTCATTGGGGACGATCTTGACTCTGAGCCCGAGGTCGTCGTTGGCGAGCTTGACCAGAGTCTCGTAATCCTGGTCCTGGGGATAGGCCTTGTAGATGTCAATCAACATGGCGATGTTCTGCACGGTGGCCGTGGATAGCCGCCGCGTCACCGTTTCCCAGTGGCGCTCTAGGAACACGAAGGTGATCACCGATTGGAGCAGCACCATCGGGGCGATGATGATGATCAGCGCCCGGGCGTAGAGTCCCTTCGGCATGCGCTCGCGGGTCC
>DASUZQ010000385.1:0-2715 GCA_036376815.1 Methyloceanibacter sp.
AGGTAGTACTCGGGCTGCTCGCAGATGCGCTCGAACAGCTCGGAGCCGCGCGCGTCGTAGAAATACTTCGAAGGCACGCGCTTGGGCACGTGCGCGAGCCCCGCGCAGACCTCGTCCGCCATTCGCGCGCGCTGCCCGGATGGACCGGCGCCGACGTCGCTGGCTCGTTGCATGGGAGTCTCCCGGAGACTGGCAAAAACTTAGCGCGCGCCCGCTTAACCGTCCCGCACCAGCCGTATCCCCATGAATTGCCAGCGGTCCCTGGGGTAGAAGAAGTTCCGGTAGCTCGCGCGCACGTGGCTCGCCGGCGTGGCGCAGGAGCCGCCGCGCAGCACGAACTGATTGCACATGAACTTGCCGTTGTACTCTCCGACCGCGCCCGGCGCCGTCTTGAAGCCTGGATAAGGCAGGTAAGCGCTTCCCGTCCACTCCCACACGTCGCCGTAGATCTGCCTGAGACCGCCGCCGGCCTCGGCGCGCATCGGCCTGAGATGGCCTGCGCCAAGGGTGCGACCTTTCAGGGGCACGGTGCCTGCCGCCACCTCCCATTCGAACTCTGACGGCAGCCGGTATCCTGCCCAGCGGGCAAAGGCGTCGGCCTCGCAATAACTGACATGGCAGACGGGCGCTGCGGAATCGAGCGGCCTGAAACCGTGAAGGCCCATCTGCATGAAGCCGCCGTCGGCTTCTTCCCAATAAAGCGGGGCGGTCCAGCCTTGCGCCTTCACCGTGGCCCAGCCGTCGGCGAGCCACAGCGTTGGTGTCGAGTAGCCGCCGTCCTCGATGAAGGCGATCCACTCTTCGTTGGTGACGCAACGATTGCCGAGCCTGAAAGGACGGACGAGTGCGTCGTGTCGCGGCCCTTCATTGTCATAGGCAAAGCCCTCGCCGTCATGGCCAACGGCGAGGATGCCGCCGTCGAAAGAGACCCAGTCGAGCGGCGCAGTCTCCGCCACCGCGACGCCCGGGGCAGCGCGTGCGTAAGCCGGCTTCAGCGGCTCGCTCGCGAACAGGCTTAAGATGTCGGTGAGCAGAAGCTCCTGATGCTGCTGCTCGTGATTGATGCCGAGCTAGATCAGCTCAGCCGCCCAGGGCTCAATGCCACGCTCGCAAAGCCGCTCGAGTGCCGCATCGACATGCTCGCGATAGGCGCGCACCTCGTCGGCCGACGGGCGCGTCAGAAGACCGCGCTTGCCGCGCGGCTGCCGGGCACCGACGCTCTCGTAATAGGAGTTGAAGCAATATTCGAAGCGCTCGTCGAAAATCCGGTAGCCCTCGAGGAAGGCTTTGAGCACGAAAGCTTCGAAGAACCAGGTGGTGTGGGCGAGATGCCATTTGGTGGGACTTGCGTCGTCATTGGCCTGGACGACCTGGTCCTCGTCGCTCAACGGGAGCGCAAGCTCAGAGGACAAACGGCGCGTGGCGATCAGGCGTTGGAAAAGCGATTGGGACTCGGTCCGATGAATGTCGTGGAGGACGGCATCACGCGCGCTCATAATCCTCTCCTTGGGAACAGAACCTTATTCGCCCAGTCAGGACAGGCGGAGCAGTCCTCTCAGCCCTTTGCTAACGCCAGATTTAGCAGCTTGTTCCACAAGTCGGAATGGGTAAGCATGCACAAACCTGTGAAGGCGCCGACTCATGGTCAATCATTCCTCAAACCACAAATTGCTGGAGGATAGCGACCCCGTCGTGGCGTTCGATGGACGTCAGTCGGCGATTGCCGCCGAGATCCAGCGCGGCGTCTGCCGGGCGCTTCGCGCGCTCGGCCATTCGGTGGTGACAGAGCTGTCGCTCGCAAAAGCCCGGCGTGCCGACGTGGTTGGGCTATCGCCCGGGGGCGACATCTGGATCGTGGAGATCAAATCCTGCCTGCTCGACTTTCAGACCGACGGCAAATGGACCGAGTACCGGCCGCATTGCGACCGGCTCTATTTCGCGGTGACGCCGGACTTCCCCTGTCACGTGATCCCCGAGGAGGCAGGGCTGATGCTCGCTGATCGCTACGGCGCGCACCTCGTGCGCGAGCCAATGGAGGAGCGCTTGGGCGCGGCCAGGCGCAAGGCCATGATGCTGTGCTTTGCCCGCGCCGCAGCGCTCAGGCTTCAGGTTCAACTCGACCCTGGCTGCGGCTTCGAGATCTAGCTACTTCGGGGCGCGCTTGGCGAGGATGCGCTGCAGCGTGCGCCGATGCATGTTGAGCCGCCGCGCCGTCTCCGAGACATTGCGATTGCACAGCTCGTAAACGCGCTGGATGTGCTCCCAACGCACCCGGTCGGCCGACATCGTATTATCCGGTGGCGGCGCCTTGGCATCTCCAGGTGCAATCAGCGCCTGATAGACGTCGTCGGCGTCGGCGGGCTTGGCGAGATAATCGACCGCTCCGAGCTTCACCGCGGTCACGGCGGTTGCGATATTGCCGTAGCCGGTCAGCACCACGGCGCGCGCCTCCGGGCGCACATCCTTGAGCGCTGCGATCACGTCGATGCCGCTGCCGTCATCGAGGCGCATGTCCACCACGGCGAAGGCCGGCGGCCTGCGGCGAAGTGAAATGAGCCCGTCCTTGACGCTGGGAGCGGTCTCGACCTCGAAGCCGCGGGTCTCCATGGCGCGCGCGAGCCGCGCGAGGAAGGCGCGGTCGTCATCGACGATGAGGAGTGTATTGTCCTGGGGGATGGGCCAGGTCTGCTGAGCAGCTTCCATTCTGGAGCCTCC
>DASUZQ010000386.1:0-5722 GCA_036376815.1 Methyloceanibacter sp.
ACCGGAGTGAAGTCCTTGGGGTGCGAGAACAGCACGCCCCAGGAATTGCCGAGCCATTTATGGAACCGGATGTGGCCTTGTGTGGTGTCGGCCTCGAAATCCGGGGCGATATCGCCGAGTTGGAGTGTCATCTTACTCTCCACTGCTTGATGAGGGGGGAAGGGCCGGCGCCTGGCCAAGCCCGATAAATTCACCTGAAAATTAGGATGCTGCGCTCCCCCGCTCAATCGGGGACCTCAAATAGAAACGCCCTATTCATAGTCTACCAGAAGCCGAGTACGGCATGCCAATATTGGCAGTTGACGCGCTATTGCCAATGCGATCTCGGAGCCCGCGAAACGAAATCGCGGGCTCCGAGATCTGGCGGCAAAATACGATCGGCCAAGCGCCTCGCAATCATATCATGCCGGTCGAGCTTCGGATAAGCTGGTCCGCAAGCTTTTTCTGCGCATCGCTCAGAGCCTGATAGAGAGGCTTCAACGCCTTGTTGGTCGCTCGCAAGGCATCGAGCCGCGCTGCCACGAATTGCTCCTGCGCATCGAGGCGGTCCGGCAGGCTCTTTTCGCTTGCGCCACTATCGCCCATCAACGCTGTGCAGCGGGTCCCCATGGCCTTGGCATTGTCACGGACAGCGCTGGCGTAGGTGTTCCATAGCGCTTCCTGCTCCGGGGTGATGTTGATCTCAGCTTTAAGGAAGGCGAGGCGCCCCTCGATATGAGAGGTCATCCGTCCACACATGGATGCAGGCCCGCCGCCCATCATCCTGTGGCCCATCATCGAGCCGCTCCCGGGCTGTTGGTTCATCATCGATCCGCTGTCCGGCTGGCTATTTTGTTGGCTGTCTTGTTGCGCATGCGCGCTGACCGTCACGGCAATCGCAGCCAGCAAAACGACGGCGAGCATTGAACCCTTGATCGTGTTCATGGCCTTACTCCAGTTATCATTTTGAGCAAATCCTGCGACGGTGGGCGAGCCTTGTCGTTGCGCCAGATCAAGGGCCGAGAGGTGGGCGTGCCTTCAGGGAAAGCCGGGGCCCCTCAGAACGGCCGCGCGGGCCCCAACGATGCGGCGAACAGGGTCGCGCCGAACAAGAGGATAAGGGCCGAACCGCCGAGTGTGCATATCGTCCACACGGTATCGGCAAAGGCGCCGTTCCTGCCGCCGAGTTTCAACGCGAGCTCGCGCGAGCCAAGTGCAAGCGTCGCCAGCACCGCAACGGTGATGGCGGTGCCGATGGCCATGGCGAAGGTCGCCGCCACGCCGGCCCAGAACACACCTTGCGTCAGCGCGAAGATGAGCACGAGGATAGCGCCCGTGCATGGCCTGATGCCGACCGAGAACACCACGGCGAGGATCTTGCGCCAGGAGAACGGCCCGGCGAGCTCGCGCGCATCGACGATGTGACGGCAAGCCTCGCCCTCTTCATGATCATGGTCATGATCGTGGTGATGAGAGTGGCCATGATGGTGGTGATGATGGCCGTGCTCGTGAGAGTGATCGTGCCCGGCATGGCTCGCATGCGCTTCGGCCGCACGCCGCCCTTGCCAGCGCCGGAAGATGGCGACGAACTGCGTCGCCAGCAGCCAGGCGCCGACCAGCGCAATCAGCGCATAGCTCACCATTTCGAGCTGGTTCGACCAGGCATTGATCTGCAGGCCCGAGGCGTTCAGCGCAAAAGCCAGAATGCCGACGAGCGCGACCGCCGTCAGCGCCTGCAAGCCAGCGGCGATGAAGGAGATGATCACGCCGCGCCGCACCGTCTCCTCGTTGGCGACGACATAAGACGAGATGACCATCTTGCCATGGCCAGGGCCAATGGCGTGCACGACGCCATAGAGGAAGGAGAGCGCGGCAAGCATCACCGCGCCGGCAAAGGCATTGTCGCCTTTGAGGCTCTTGACCCCGGTCGCAAGCTCACGCTGCATGCTTTGCTGCGTGCGCAACACCCAGCCGAAGATGCCGCCGAAGGCGCCCGCCGACTGCTGCGCGGCGCTTGGGGCGGCGAAGGCGGAAGGCGGTGCTGCCGGCGCGCTCTCTGCCGGCGCCATTTCCGTAGCGAATGGATTGAGAGGCTTGATCTCCGCGTTGGCGGCGGCGATCGCCACAAGCAAAAGGAATGCGCAAACTGCCAGGCGTCCGGCGAAGCCGCACATGACGCCTGCTATAGATGAGCGTCGCTGCATTTCACCTTCACCGTCTGCGCGAATTGCGAGCCGAAATTGCTGTTCGGTCCCAACTGACTGAAAAAGGCTTCGCTCAGCGCCTTCGCATCCTCCTCCGAATCGGGATCGGGCTTCTTGACCTCGGCGGTGCAGCCTTTGATCGCGCTGCCGGACAATTTCACCGGCGCTTCGGTGGCGAAGCCGAAGGCGACGAAGAAGGACGGATCGTAGACGTCGACCTGAACCTCCTGGCCGTGCGTATCGATCGGCTTCTCGACGGGAAGCGTGAAGTGCAGCGTGAGCAGGCTTTTGTCGTAGTCGAGCGAATAGTTCTCCGGAGGCTTCAGCGGAAGATTGTCGGCGTCGCCGATATGCACGAAGGTGAAATAGTCGAAATCCTTGAGGGACTTGATGTTCACTTCCGCCAAGGGCTCCAGTTCCTTGGCCGAGAACACGCCGTCGCCGTTGGTGTCGAGGCCCTGCACCGCCATGGCGGAGTAGAACTCATCGAAGGTCCAGGAGTGGCGGACACCGATGATCTGGTGATCGGCATTGAGGATGATTTCCGAACGCACGGTGGCCCAGACGTGAGGGTGGGCGTCGGCGGCCCCGGCAAGACCGGCACAGGCGCCGACCGCCAGCACCGCTGTCATGACCCGCCGGCACTTGGCCCATTCCCTCGGCGACAAGGCCCACGCTCCTCCGCGATTCGAGATATTGCTAGCCAATTATGGAGGATTGGGGACTCGTGGCCGAGCCCCTCTGTATCACTCTGTCGCGGCTGCTTGCCCCGCCAAAATGCCGGCTGAAGCGAGAAAGCATGAGCAGTTGGTCCCCCCTCGCCTTGACTCCGGATCGGACTCAGAGTAAGAACAAAACAGGAACGAGATCGGAGTTTGTGCCCGTGCGTAACGACGTTCCAGGCGGCAAAAACGTCGGTGAGTTTCTGCCTTCTGGCGTTGAGAAAGCAGGTGGGGCTGGCGGCGAAGGTCTCATCGAGCATCTGCGTAAGCGTATTCGCGTGCTCGAGCAGGTTCCCGTGTCTCTGGCCTTCCCCCCCGCGCCGGATACGGGACCTTTGCCCCGCCCCGCCTGCTCCCTTCTTGCTCCTAAGGCTCTCTTTCCCAGCGTTACCTCCTTCCTCCCTCCCCTTGATGGGGAGGGTGGCTCGGCTGAAGGCCGAGCCGGGTGGGGTGAATATCCCTGCGTCGAAGAAATCCCCCCACCCCGACGCCGCAAAGCGGCGTCGGACCTCCCCACGAGGGGGAGGGATGGCGCTGACACAAGGAGCGAGGTTCCTTGGAACAGGCTTACCGCCAACGGCCTTCATGAGATCAAGCCTGCCGCCTATCGCGACGCGCCGGCGGCGCTTGCCTTTGCGCTCGCCTTTATCGGCGATCGCTTGACGCGGCGGGAGAATGCCTCGCCGCTCCTCTGGTGCCTGACCGACAGAGCCGCGCGCGAATGGGGCGCGCCTTACGGCCCTGGGCTTATCGCCTTCGGTCTCGACCCAGCGCTTGTCCTCATCGTTCAGGCGCGCAATGGAATGGACGCGGCTTGGGCCTTGGAAGAAGGCCTAAAGGCCCGCGCCTTCACCGCAGCTCTCGGCCAGATCGAGGTGAAGGCGCCGATTATCGCCAGACGCCTCGGGCTTGCCGCGCAGACGAGCCGCACCCCCTGCCTGCTCCTCTCCGGGCATCAGGCGAGCGGGCTCCCCGGCACCCTCACGCGCTGGCGTGTCGCGGCGGAGCGAAGTAGCGGCGCCGCCTTCGATGCCTCAGCTCCCGGGCCCCCCGCTTGGCATCTCACGCTCGAGCGCTGCCGGGGCATGTCGCCGGCGCGAAGTTGGACCGTGGAGTTTCGTGATGTCGCGTATGGTTTCCGTCTGGCTCCCCGCTTTGCCGATCGAGCGGCTGAAGCGGATGAGGAACGGCAAGCCCTGTCCGGTTGACCGGCCGTCCGCGCTGGTCGGCAGCGCGGATCGCGGGCTCGTGCTCACCGCGCTGAATGCCACCGCCTTGCGCTCAGGCCTCATCCCCGGCCTGGGCCTCGCCGATGCCCGCGCCATTTGCCCGCTTCTTGCGACCGCGCCGGCTGAACCGGAAAAAGATGCCGCATGCCTGCTCGCGCTTGCCCGCTGGTCCGGCCGCTACAGCCCCTCGCTCAATGTCGACGGCGACGATGGGTTGTGGCTCGACGTATCAGGCGTGCCGCATCTCTTCGGCGGCGCCAACGCTCTCCTCGACGACATGGCGAAGCGCTTCGCACATCTCGGCTTCACCGCGCGGCTTGCCTTGGCCGAGACCTTGGGAGGCGCTCACGCGCTCGCGCGCTACGGGCGCGTCTCTTCCCTCATCGTCCCGCAGGGAAAGATCGGCGAAGCGCTTGCGTCGCTTCCTGTCGAAGCCTTGCGCCTTGCCGAGGAGATCGTGCGCCTGCTCAAGCGACTTGGCCTGAAGCGCATCGGCCAGCTTTACGATTTGCCGCGCGCCTCGCTCGAGCGGCGGTTCCACTCACGCGAAACGGCCGAAGCCGTGCTTCATCGCCTCGACCAGGCGCTTGGACGGCGCGAGGAGCCGCGCAGCCCCCTTCTCCCCGCGCCAGACTACGCGGCGAGGTTCCCCTTCCCCGAACCGCTCATCACCCATGAGGGCGTCGTCGCCGGCCTCGATCATCTTGCGGAAAAGCTTTGCCAAGCACTCAACCTCGCTCGCCGCGGCGCGCGGCGCCTTCAGCTTGCGATCTATCGCGCCGACGGCACCTCTGCCGTCATCGACGCTGGCCTGAGCGCGCCCTGCCGCGAGCCTTCGCATCTCGCGCGCCTGTTCGCGGATCGGGTCGAAGCCGTCGATGTCGGCTTCGGCGTCGATCTCATGGTGCTCGCAGCGCTTGCGACCGAGCCTCTGCTTCCGGCCCAGACCGCGTTCACCAGGCGCGAGGGCCGAGAGCGCCAAGAACCGCTGATCGATCGCTTGGCGAGCCGCTTAAGCGGAGCAGCGGTGCGCCGGCTCTTTTCCCGCGAGAGCCATATCCCTGAGCGGGCGCAAGAAACGCGATCGGCGCTCGCCGGTGCATCTCCATGGTCCGAGCCATCCTCCGCCAAACCGCAGCGCCCCTGCCTGCTCTTTGCCGAGCCCGAGCCTGTCGACGTGCTCGCCGAGATTCCTGAAGGGCCGCCGGCCCGCTTCACCTGGCGGCGCGTCACCCGCCGCGTGGTGAAGGCCGAAGGACCTGAGCGCATCTCACCCGAATGGTGGCGTGAGCTTATTCGCTCTAGCGGGTCGAGGCCGCGCGACTATTACCGCATCGAGGACGAGGACGGCCGCCGCTATTGGGTGTTCCGCGCAGGTCTCTACGGGGACAGCGGGACAGATTTGCCTGCCTGGTATCTGCACGGGGTGTTTGGGTGATGGTGCGCTCAAGCAGCGAACACGCGAGCGTGGAAGCGGTAGCGCAATAGAAATGACCCACTACGCCGAACTCGACGTCACCACCAATTTCTCCTTCCTGCGCGGCGGCTCGCACACCGAGGAGCTGGTGGCGACGGCGAAGGCGCTTGG
>DASUZQ010000387.1:0-4093 GCA_036376815.1 Methyloceanibacter sp.
ATCGCCGTAAGCGTGTCGACGAGGCGGTCGTCGGTGGCAAGGTTGCGCTCATTCATGGCCACGATGTCGCGGTGGAGCGCATCGAGCCGCTCGGCAGCGCTCGGCTTGCCCAGTCCGGTCTCGCTGACGAGCCGCGCCGTCTCCTGCGCCGCCTTTGTTGCCGTCCGCTCGATCTGAGCGGGCGTGGCTTCGATACGATCGACCAGCCGTTGCAACTGGCCTTCGACCGCGCCGATGCGCGCAGCCTGCTGCTCGACACGGCCAAGTTGGAACCCCATGTCGGCAACTTGCCGCTCGATATGGTGCAGCGTCTCGAGCTTTGGCTCTTGCGCAAGGGCCGCCTCGAAGCGCGCCGAGATCTCATCCATGCGGGCATTGAGCTTTTCGATCGCCGAGGACGGCAACGCCTCGCCGATCGAGCGCTCGAGCCGCTGGGCCATCTCGATCAGGCGGCGGTCGAAGTCGGCATCCTCGTCAATGGAAGGCGAAGGGGCAAAGGAGGGCGAGGTGTAACGCGGCTCTCTTTCCGGCAACGGGGCAGGCACGGGCTCAGGCTCGGCTCTCCCCTCGGCCGCGGCCAGCGAGGCGGACAGCGATGCGAACCAGTCGGGCTCGGCCAAAGCAAGACCCGTGGATACGGCGCGGACCTCATCGAGCGCCTTGTCCAGCCGGGGAAGCCGTTCGGCCTCCTTTTTCGGTTGCGGCTGCTCCAGCCGGCGCGCGAGGTCGCTCAGCTGACGCCGCAGCCGCTCCAGAGTCTCGGTCTCTTCCGGGGTACCAAGGGCCTCCTTGACGCTTGCGCTGTACGAGACCTGGCCGAGCCGCGCGTGCAACTCGTCTAGCGCCTCTTCATAGCGGCGCTCGCTCTCCTCGATCCGCTTGATCAGCTTGCGCAGCAGGCTCTCGACGCTCTCCCGATCGGGCGCAAGGGTCTCGCTGCCGCTTGAACCGGCGGCGCTGCTCGCTTGCCAACGTACTTCCGGAGCCATCCCGTTCCCCTGCGAAAATGGATGCCCTGTTCGATGGGCCTGAATCGTGGGGTTGCTCTTCTAGGGAGACGCGCCACCGAACGGTCCTCACCACCGTGGCAAGTTGCGGTAAATTTTGGGTTAAGCAGCGCCCTGTTGTGGGACATTTGTCGCGAGAATCGTGGGACTTGCCAAGCTTGCGAGGGGGGAGGACCATCGACGCTCCAGAGGAGGGGAGAGGCCATGACCATGAGACTGCTCGCCCTTGCTTTCGTCCTTTTTGCCGTTTCGCCCTGCTACGCCGGCGAGGACCCAGGCCGCTACACCATGACCACCGTCGGCGACAGCGTCTGGCGGCTCGACAGTGCCAGCGGCGCGATGTCGGTGTGCGGCCAGAAGCTCGACCATTGGGCGTGCGAGAGCGTCGCCGACGACTCGCTTTCGCTCAAAGCGGAGGTCGACCGCCTTGCCCGCGAGAACCGGGAGCTCAAGGACAAGCTCGCCAAGGCGGAAGAGAAGAAAGCTGAGGCGGGGCCGCTGCCGGCCAGCCCGTCAACGCAATTTCCCGGGCTTGCCCTCGACGAGATGAACGATTTCATCAACAAGATGATCCGCAGCCTGCAGGACCTGGTGCGCGACCTGAAGCGGCAAGAGGCGGGGCAGGCGCTTTGAGCCTGAGGTGTGATCTCCCCCGCGCGCCGCTCGCCTGAGCGATGGCTGAGCTCAGCCAAGCGAGCCACAGGCTGCGGGTGCGCACGCACGGCAAGGGCTTCATCGATATCACCGAGGATTTGCGCCACTGGCTGCGCGACATCTCCGCCCGCGACGGCCTGCTCACCGTGTTCGTCTGCCACACCTCGGCGTCGCTCACCATTCAGGAGAACGCCGATCCCAACGTGCGGCGCGATCTGATCACGACGCTCGAGAGCCTCGCGCCGGAAGACGCTCCCTACACGCATGCCGAGGAAGGGCCCGACGACATGCCGAGCCACATCAAGTCGATGCTGACCGAGGTCAGCCTCGGAATTCCGGTGATGGGCGGGCGGATGGTTCTCGGCACCTGGCAGGGCGTCTATCTCATCGAGCACCGCGCCGCGCCGCACGAGCGCACCATCGCGCTCAGCTTTATCGGCCAGTCCGCCGAGGCCTGACCTCAGCGGGCAAAGCGGTTGGTGGCCGAGACCAGCTCATGGACGATGCCGGCCTCGGTCATGGCGTGACCGGCGTCGGCGACGATGCGCAGATCGGCCTCCGGCCAGGCGCGGGCAAGGTCCACGGCGATCTTCGCCGGCGTCACCACGTCGTAGCGGCCATGCACGATCACGCCCGGGATTCGCTTGAGACGGTCTGCCGCCCTGATCAGTTGGTCGTCGGCATCGAAGAAGCCGCCATGAACGAAGTAGTGGCATTCGATGCGCGCGAAAGCGAGGGCATAGGCGTCCTCGGAGAAGCGGCGCACGCGCTCGGCATCGGGCAGGAGCGATAAGGTCTTGCCTTCCCACGCGCTCCAGGCACGCGCAGCCTTGAGCTGCACGTCTGGATCGGGATCGGTCAGCCGCAAGTAATAGGCTGCAATCAGATCGCCGCGCTCGGCCGGCGGAATCGGGCGCAGATAATCCTCGAACGCCTCGGGGAAGATCCAGCTGCAGCCCTCCTGATAGAACCATTCGAGCTCGGCGCGCCTGAGCGTGAAGATGCCGCGGAGCACGAGTTCGGTCGCCCGCTCGGGATGCGTCTCGGCATAGGCGAGCGCGAGCGTCGAGCCCCAGGAGCCGCCGAATACCTGCCAGCGCTCGATGTTGAGATGCTCGCGGAGCTGCTCGATGTCGTCGACGAGATGCCAGGTGGTGTTCTCATCGATGCTGGCATGCGGCGTGGAGCGGCCGCAGCCGCGCTGGTCGAACAGCACGATGCGGTAGCGTGACGGATCGTGATAGCGGCGCATCACAGCGGTTGAGCCTCCGCCAGGGCCGCCATGGAGCAGGACGGCAGGCTTGCCGTCAGGATTGCCGCATTCCTCGAAGTAGAGCTCGTGCAAGGGAGAAACCTTGAGCCGTCCCGTACGGTACGGGACGATCTCGGGGAAGAGGCTCAAGCGCTCGCCTGCCTGTATGTGACGCTCGTTCATGTCGTGGCGATCTTGCATGATGGCGTCCTTGTTGGGGAGTGAAGACTGCTATTGACTTGCTGCTGCCGCCGCGCGCCGTTGCGCGCGATCGTAGAGCGCATCACCGGACGGATCGCGCAGTTCCTCGAAATAGGCTTGCTCGGCCGGGGTTGGCTTCGGTCCGAGCAGGCTGCCGATCAGACCCCCGATCAGCCCAAGCGCAGCGCCGATCAGCGCGGCGATCACCGTGGTGAGGCGGAACTGACCGGCGATGGGCGCATCCCCGAAGGCCATCGCGCTAGCCATGGTGGCGAAGCCGAGGCCAAGGGCAAGCATGGCGCCGAGCCAATTGCAGCGTCTCCACCAGATGGCGAGAAGCAGCACCGGGAAGAAAATCGCCGCAGCCGAGGCAAAGGCCATGATGGCGACCTGCATCACGTCGATGTCGGCAAAGGCGAGAAACACGCCGGCGGCGAGCGCCGTTGCGGCGATCGCCACCCACGCAACCATCAGTCTCGGAAGAACCTCGCTGCGCGGGTCGACCAGCCTGATGACGTCGTCGGCGAGACTGCCGGCAAGGGTGAAGAGATGTGATGCTGCGGCGGCGAGCGCGATGGCCAAGCCCGCCGCGGCCGTGAGCACGGTGCAGACGAATGGCAACTTCGCCGCCATGGGCAGGGCGAGCACGATGCCGTCGCGCGCGACGAAGAGCTCCGACGCCTCGATGGCGCCATCGGTGTTGGCGTCCTTGGTGAAGAGCAGCCGGTACGCGCTCAAATCGTTGAGCCAGGAGGGAAGCGCGTTTGCCGGCGCTTGGGCAATGTCCTGGAACATCAGCAGCCTGACGAAGGCTGCGAGTGCCGGCGCGCTGATGGCGAACAGCGCCACGAAGAATACGCCCCAGGCGACCGAGCGCCGCTGATCGGCGACCGAGCTCGTGACGCCACTCCGGGCAAGCAGGCTCGGCAGTGCCGCGGCGCCAAGAGTGAGGCACAAGAACAGCGTCACGAAGTCCGTT
>DASUZQ010000388.1:0-4591 GCA_036376815.1 Methyloceanibacter sp.
GATGATCCGGACAATTGCCTGCAGCGCTTCCGGTCGAACCGCGATTTCGGGTTGATCGTATTCGCGGCCATCGTGCTCGATCTGGTTCTCGCTTCGCGGTTCTCGGGCCCCTAAATGAACCGGGCCCCAGGGATGCACGCCCTGAGGCCCGATGACGCCTTGCTGTTAGCTTCCTTGAGGCTGCTTTGGGAGAGCCTTTATTGCCACGATCCTGCCATAGAAATTATCCGAACCGCTTAATAGACGTCGTTAACGTCAGGTATCCGGCACTTCCTGCCGACATGGATTAAAGAGTGTTTTCGAGAGCAAGATGACCGCGCTGTCACCAGCTAGTGCCGCTCCTCCTCACGCGCTTGAGGAGGACTTCCGCCTGCTCAAGACCGCGGTCGAGGACGCCGGCAAGCTCGCGCACAGCTATTTCCGGCAGGACCTCAAGGTGAAGAGGAAGCACGACGGCACCGAGGTGAGCGAGGCCGATTTCGCCGTCGACGATCTTCTCAAGAGCGCGCTCCTCGGCGGCAGGCCGAACTACGGTTGGCTGTCGGAGGAAACCGAGGACGACCCCGACCGGCTCGAGCACCGCTTCGTGTGGATGGTCGATCCGATCGACGGGACCAACGCCTTTCTCCGCCATGTGCCGGAGTGGACCATATCGGCGGCGCTGGTGCAGGAGGGCAAGCCAGTGCTCGGCGCGGTGTACAATCCCGCCACGGGCGAATTCTTCCATGCCATTCGCGATGGCGGCGCCTTCCTCAACGACGCGCCCATCCACGTGAGCACGAGGAGCGATCTCGAAGGCGCTCTCTTCATCGCGAGCGGCGGCCTGTTCAAGAAGCGCATCTGGAAGGAGCCTTGGCCTGGCGTCGAGTCGCGCTGGGTCAATTCCGTCGCCTATCGGCTCGCGCTCGTCGCCGCAGGGCGGGCCGATGCGACCGTGTCGCTCTCGGCCAAATGCGATTGGGATCTCGCGGCCGGCGTGCTGCTGGTCGAGGAGGCAGGCGGGGTCGTCACCGATCATCACGGCCACGCTTTCCGCTTCAATCTGCCCAACCCCCGCTTCCCGAGCCTCGTCGCCGCCCCGCCATTGCTCCATGCCAAGCTCATCGAACGTACGAGCCGCGTAGATTTGTGACGCGCTTTTCGGCAAAGTCGGCGCGGGATCAAGAACTTTGGGACACATCATGGCGGCAAAGCAGGGGACAAAGGCGGAGACGCGGCAGCTTCTCCATCTCGTCTTCGGGGGCGAGCTCACCACGCTCGACAGAATCGAGTTCTCCAACCTGAACGCGCTCGACATCGTCGGCATCTATCCGAATTACGCGGAAGCCTACGCCGCCTGGCGCGATGCGGCGCACAGGAGCGTCGACGATGCGCATATGCGCTATTTCATCGTGCATTTGCACCGGCTGCTCGATCCCGAGACGGAAACCGGCCCTGCGCCCAAGGGTTAAGCGCGATAGGCCTTAGGTTTTTCGCCTTAAACGGACCTTGCCGGACATGCTAGAAAGGCTCCGCCGGGTGCGTGGCCGCAAAGCCCAAACCGGCGGAATCGGGGAAGCTCTTGAAAGATCAACTGTTCAGCGACGCGAGAATGGTCACGCGGAGCGCTGACGAGCTCCAGACCCACCATTACACCACGGGCGAGATCGTCATGCGCATCTGGCGGGAGCATTTGCGCCCCCGTATCGGCCTGTTGGCGCTTGCATCCGTCGCCATGATCCTCACCGCGGCGACCACCGGCGCCATCCCTTTCCTCATCCGCACCACCGCCGACGACGTGTTCGTGGCCAAGAACCAGCAGATGATCTATTGGGTCACCGCCGGCATCGTGGTGGTGACCATCGTCAAGGCGATTTCCGAATATGTGGCCGACGTCACCGTGGCCTATCTCGGCCACCGCTTCATCGCCGATCTCCGCATCGACATGTTCGCCAAGCTCGCCGCCGCCGACCTCTCCTTCATCCAGACGGTGCATTCGGGGCGCCTGCTCTCCGGCTTTCTCAACGATGCCAATCTCCTGCGGCAGACGGCGAGCCGCTCGATCGTCACGCTCGGGGAGAACTATCTCAAGGTCATCATCCTCGTCGCCACCATGTTCTACATGGATGCGCGCTTCGCCCTGCTGATCCTGCTGTTCATGCCGATCGCCTGGTTCCTGCTCGGGCGCCAGCGCCGAAAGATGCGGAAGTCGACCACCAAGTCCCTGCAGGAGACCGGCGATCTCTCGGCGCTCATCACTCAGACCTTGCGCGGCATGCGCGTGGTGCGGGCCTACCGGCAGGAGCCTCGGGAGGAAGCCCGCGCTGTCACCACCATCAATCGGGCGCTCGAATTCACCATGCGGGGCACACGCGCCCGCGCCATGTCCAGCCCTTCGGTCGAGCTCCTCACCGGCTTCGGCTTTGCGGCTGCCATCTATTTCGCCGGCACCAAGGGGATCCGGGGCGATCTCACGCTTGGCCAGTTCATGGGCTTCATGACCTCGGCGCTGCTGCTCTACGGCCCGCTTAAAAGCGCCGCGACGCTGCAAACCAGTCTGCAGGAAGGGGTGGCGGCGGCAAACCGTGTGTTCGGCATTGTCGATCGGCAGACCAAGCTCGTCGAGGCTGCCGACGCCAAGCCGCTGGCGCTGAAGCGCGGGCAGATCGAGTTCGACAACATCTCATTCGCCTATGAGGCAAACAACCCGGTGCTGAAAGGTGTGAGCCTGACCGTTCCCTCCGGCCGCACCGTGGCGCTCGTCGGACCCTCAGGCTCGGGCAAGAGCACGCTGGTCAACCTCTGTTTGCGCTTCTTCGACCCCGAGAAGGGCAAGGTGGTCATTGACGACCAGGACATCGCCAAGGTGACGATCGCGAGCTTGCGCGATGCCATCGGCCTCGTCACGCAAGACCCGGTGCTGTTCGACGACACCATCCGCGCCAATATTGCCTATGGCACCAAGCCCGACGACGAGGCGCAAGTGATCGCCGCAGCCAAGTCGGCCGCGGCGCACGATTTCATCATGGCCCTGCCCAAAGGCTACGCCACGCGCGTGGGCGAGGCGGGCTCGGCGCTGTCGGGCGGCGAGCGCCAGCGCATCGCCATCGCCAGGGCGATCTACAAGGATGCGCCGATCTTGCTGCTCGATGAGCCGACGAGCTCGCTCGACAGCGAGGCAGAAGCCAAAGTGCAGACCGCACTCGAAGGGTTGATGCGCGGGCGCACCGTGCTGATGATCGCGCACCGCCTGTCCACGGTGAAGAAGGCCGATCTCATCTGCGTGCTCGATCAGGGGCGCATCGTCGAGGTCGGGCGTCACGAAGAGCTGGTTGCCAAAGGCGGCCTCTATACGCGTCTGCACGGAACCCAGTTCGGCATCGCCGCCCATGCGCCGGAAAGCGAAAACGGCAAGCCCGCTGACGGTCGCGCCGAAGACGCCGGCCTCGAAGGCGCAAGCGTTGGCGATGCCGACGACGAAGATGCCGTCGCCGTGGTCGGAAGCTAGGCAAGCGCGTCTTTCATGGCAAAGCGGCTGTTCTCCTCAGGGTCCGTAGTCGCTTTCGGCAGCGCGGTCGCGGCGGCCTACATCCGCCTCGTCTACAATACGAGCGAAGTCCTGCGCGATCCTCCGGACACCGACGCCAAGCTCTTCTCCGAACATCCGCAAATCTTCGCCATGTGGCATGGGCAGTTCGGCATGCTGCCTAAGATCAAGCCGGACCGGCCGGCGGACGTCGCCGCCATGGTGGCACGGCACGGCGACGCGGAGCTGATCGCTGGCGTCCTCAGCCGCTTCGGCATGCGATTGATCAGGGGCGCTGGCGCCGGCTACCGGCGCCGGAATCGTGGCGGGGCAGCCGCGCTTCGGGAATCGCTCAAGGCGCTTCAGCAAGGCACGACCGTGGCCATGACCGCCGACGTCGCTCCGGGCCCGGCGCGCAAGGCCGGGAACGGCATCGTCATGCTGGCGAAGCTCTCAGGGCGCCCGATCGTGCCCTGCGCCATGGCGACGAACCACTACGTCACGCTCAACAATTGGAGCGCGTTTACCATCAACCTGCCCTTCTCCAAGCTTGGCATCGTGGTCGGCGATCCGGTAAGGGTGCCTGAGGACGCCGATTCGGCCGCGCTCGAGGCCGCCCGCATCGCCGTCGAACGCGGCCTCAATCAAGCGACCGCGCGCGCATACGAACTTGTCGGGGCCACCGATCCGTTGTTACCAGCCGTGCAAGTCAAGGATGCCCCCAAGCCGGCCTTCGCGCTTCGTGCCTATCGCGCGCTGACGCGCTATGCCGCGCCGGTCGCGCCGCTGCTGCTTGCATGGCGTACGCGGATCGGCAAGGAGGAGCCCGCGCGCCGGCCTGAGCGTTACGGCGAGGCGAGCATGCCGCGCCCGTCCGGCTTCCTTGTGTGGTTCCATGCCGCGAGCGTCGGCGAGGCCAATGCTGTGCTGCCGGTGATCGATGCGATCGCCGCCGAGCATCCGGAGATCGGCCTGCTGCTCACCACCGGCACGGTCACCTCGGCGAAGCTCGCGCGGGCGCGGCTGCCAAAGGGCGCAGTGCACCAATATGTGCCGCTCGATAATCAGGACTATGTGCGGCGGTTC
>DASUZQ010000389.1:0-14214 GCA_036376815.1 Methyloceanibacter sp.
GAAAGAAAAAGGTCATCAGCCCATCGTTGATCCAATCCCGCAAATCGAGGCTGGCGACCCGCGCATGCAGCGCCTCTTCGTAGGCGCCCCCGAGGAAGGTGTTCGCCACGGCAAGCGCAAGCGCGGTGCTGCCCATGAGCAAAACGCCACCCGACGCTTCGGACTCGATGAAGCGCTGGAACGTTGTTCTCGTGCGGCGCGATGAGGACATGAGCGGACCCCGGTGGTCTGCGCTGCCCTATAACCGGGGGGCTAGAGCTCAGCCAACCCAAATCGTGCTTTCGGGATCGGTTGGGGCGTCAATGACAACAGGACCCCTCGCCTGACGACCCCCGTGTTGGTTGTCGCCAGGAAGAGGGTGCCTCCGTTATTGCGGAACCTTCAAGCCCGCAAGAGTTCGCACCCTGCGGGCTCTCCCACCTTGGAGCGGGCGTGTCGCCCGCGGACGATCAATGCCCAGGAGCGCCGCGGCGGGCCGTCTCATAGAGGAACCACACGCGCCGTTCGGCCTGGTCGATCCAATTCTCGATCAGGCTTGCCGTGGCGACGTCGTTCTCCTCGTCGCAAAGCGCGTGAGCCTCGCGCAAGGCGGTGATCAGCGCCTGATTGTCGGAGCGGAGCTCGGCCAGCATGTCGAGCGGGTCGACATAGTCGGCGTCGTTGTCAGGGACCCGCTTGAGCCGGGCGATCTCGCCGATGGAATGCACCGTCAGGCCGCCGACTTTGCGCACCCGCTCGGCGATATCGTCGGCGGTGGCGAAGATCTGGTCAGCCTGCTCGTCGAACATCAGATGATAGTCGCGAAAATGCGGTCCGCTGACGTGCCAGTGAAAGTTCTTGGTCTTCAAATAAAGCGCGAACACATCTGCCAGCAGCTTGTTGAGCGCGGCCGTGATGTCGCGGCTGGCATTGCTGCCGAGATCGGTGGGGGTCTGGAGCGGCGCCTTGCGGCGGTCCTTTACGTCCTTGTCCATGTGCATGTCTCCTTGGCGGGAATGGTGCGATAACGCACTTATATGGCAGCAAGTTGCGCATGCGCTTGTTGTCGCTTGCTGAATTCGTTGCAAAATAATGGCAACCGCCGCCCATTTCGATATCCTCTGGGGGGCCGGGCAAAGGAGTATGGCATGTTTATCGCAATGAACCGGTTCAAGGTACACAAAGGATCGGAACGTGACTTCGAGCAGGTCTGGCTGACGCGCCAGACGCATCTCGAGCAGGTGCCAGGATTCATGGTCTTCCACCTGCTCAAAGGCCCGGAAAAGGACGATCACGTGCTCTACGCTTCCCACAGCGTATGGCGCTCGCAGAAGCACTTCGAGGCTTGGACGCGGTCGGACGCTTTCCGCAAAGCCCATGCCGGCGCTGGTGCCGGCAAGCCGCTCTATCTCGGCCATCCCGAATTCGAGGGCTTCACTGTCCTTCAAGAAGTGAAGGCTGACGCCGGAGCGGGCGTCGCCGCCGAATGACGCTCAGTTCACGCGCGTGACCTGCACCAGATTGTCGGAGAAAGTGGGCGCCCGCCCGAGGCTGCAAAAGGCGTCCGAGGAGATCGAGTTCACCGAGCCGTCGGAGCGGTTGAGGCTCCGCCAATAGCCAAGCGTGGCGACGATCACGCCTTCCTGCACGTCGTCGGTGACCCGGGCGAAGCCCTCGAAGTCGCCGCGGTCGTTGAACACCCGCACCGGATCGCCCTCGCGGATCGAGCGCGCTTGCGCATCCTTCGGGCTCAGCATCACGAATTGCTCGCCCTGCCCTTTGATCTTATGCGGCTCGTTGGCGTAGCAGGAATTGAGGAAGCCGTGGCTCTTTGGCGAGATGATGTTGAGCGGATAGTTCGCGGCGCGGGCCGCATTGCTCTCGGGGCTCTCGCGCGGCGGCACGTAGCCGGGCAGCGGATCGACGTCCTCGCCCGACTGCATCGCCTCGTACATCATGCGGAACGGCGGTGCCACGAAGTTCTTGGCGTTCTTGACCATGAACTCGACCTTGCCTGACGGCGTCGGGAAATCGCCGTTGGCGTGCGGCAGGCGGTCGTCAGGCGTGCCGACGGCGAGATGGAAATAGCCGTGCTTGCGGAAATATTCCATGCCGACGCCGGCCATCTGCGGCGCGTCCCATTTCACGTAATGCTCGGCGAGCTCCATGTCGCCCATCTTGAACTGCTGATCGTCGTAGCCCATGCCGGCGGCAAGCAGCCGGAAGATCTCGGCGTTAGACTTCGCCTCGCCGCGCGGCTCGATCGCCTTCTCGTTGATGGTCAGATAGAAATGGCCCCAGGAGAACATCATGTCGTCGTGCTCTCCGGCCATGGTCGCCGGCAGCACGATATCGGCATAGGCCGCGGTGTCGGTCACGAAGTGCTCGGCCGTGACAAAGAACAGATCTTCGCGCGACAGGCCCTTCACGATCTTGTTCGTCTGAGGCGCCTGGCTCACCGGATTGGTGTTGTAGACGTAGAGGCCCATGATCGGCGGATCGAGCTTCATCTCGCCGGTCAGCGCCTGGCCAAGCTGCAGGTTGTTGACCACGCGCGTGCCGGGCCTGATGAAATCCGGCCGCGACACGCGCTGCCAATCCACCGGAAACTCCCAAAGCGGCATCTGCAACAATCCGCCGCCGACATGGCGCCATGAGCCGGCGAGCGCCGGGATGGCGCACACGGCGCGGATGGTCTGGCCGCCGCCGGCATGCCGCTCGAGCGCAACGCCCATGCGGATCACGGAAGGCTGGGCTTTGGCGAAGTCGTGAGCAAAGCGGGCGACATCGGCAGCGGGAACGCCGGTTATGCGCTCGACGTAAGCAGGGGTGAATTGCTTGGCGCGCTCGGCGAGCTCTTCGAAGCCGACCGTGTGCTTCTCCACCCACTCGCGGTCGACAAGGCCGTTGTCGATCATCGCGGCGATCACGCCCATGGCGAAGGCGCCGTCGGTGCCGGGTTTCGGCATGATGTGCCAGTCGGCCTGCTTGGCGGTGCGCGAGCGGTAGGAATCGATCACCACCACCTTGGCACCGCGCTTGCGCGCTTCGAGCACGAAGGGCCAATGGTGGAGGTTCGTCGAGATCGAGTTGCATGCCCAGATCACGATGTATTTCGAATGGACGAAGCTCTCCGGATCGACGCCGCCGGTCGGGCCGACCGTGAGCAGCCATGCCGTCGAGGAGCCCGAGGCGCAGAAGGTCTTCTCGTTTACCGTCGAGCCGAGCTTGTTGAAGAAGGCGTCGCCGGCGGTCAGTCCCTGCACCAGCCCTTCATTGCCGAGATAAGAGTACGGCATGATCGCCTGGCTTCCGTATTTGGCGATGATGTCCTTCCAGCGCGAGGTGATCTCGGCGATCGCCTCGTCCCAAAAGATGCGCGTGAATTGGCGCGAGCCCTTCGGCCCTGACCGGCGCAGAGGATAGAGCACGCGGTCGGGATTGTAGTGATGGTCGTGATAGTCCTTCAGCTTCACGCAAAGGGTGCCGCGCGTCATCGGGTGATCCTTGTTCCCGCGCACCTCCACGAGCTTGCCGTCCTCAACCTCGTAGATCATGGCGCAGGTGTCGGGGCAGTCGTGGGGACACCCGCCGAAGAAGGTTTTGCGTGCCGGCTGATCGTTCATTGCCTCGAGCCCTCCTTAAGACTTGCTCCGCCGGCTTCTAGCGACCGGCAATCGCAACAGCCTAAGGACGCGATAGGCACTTGTCGATCAGCAAGAAGGAGAAGGTCCATGACTTTAGCGAGCTCCGTTCAAGCCTCAGCGACGCTGACAAAAGGGGACTGGACGAAAGCTCTTCCGCCTTTCATATATCTGTCTTGCGGGCGACGGCCTCCGCGCACAAATGGCCGAAATCAGCCCCCTTCGTAACGATTAGGCGGCCCGGCATTGCTTAAGCACAATGCACATTGAGCCCATGTCCCGCTCCCCCCGGAGGCGCCGTTGAACGAGGCGAAATCCATCGACCAGGCGCTCGCCGAGGCGTTTCTCAAGGCCGACCGTCTCGACGCCCCGTTGCCCGAGCGGCTCAAGCTCTATCTCGGGGAGTCGCGCGAGCTGCTTCCCGAGCTCGAGTCGACCTACGATCGGCTCGTTGCCCGCATCGCCGACAATATCCGCTCAAGCAACCAAGTACCCGCGGTCGGGGAAGATTTGCCGGAGTTCTGCCTGACCGACAGCGAAGGGAAGCTCGTCGAGCTCGCCGCGCTGCTCGATAACGGGCCGCTCGTGATCAGCTTCAATCGCGGGCCGTGGTGCGACTATTGCGGGCTCGAGCTTCATTCGTTCGCCCGCGCCTATCCTGAAATCGTCGCGGCCGGAGGCGACGTGGTTTCCATCGTGCCGGAGACCGCCAAATATGCGCGCAACCTTCAGGCAACGCGCGGGGTGCCGTTCCGCGTGCTCACCGACATGGATCTCGGCTATGCCCTCGGTCTGGGGCTTGTGTTCTGGGTCGGCCGAAAGGTCATGGACATGTACCGAGGCTTCGGCATCGACCTTGCCCAGTTCCAGGGAAATGGCGGCTGGTTCCTGCCCATCCCGGCCACCCTCGTGATCGGCCGCGACGGCCGGGTCAAAGCCCGCTTCGTAGACCCCGACTTCCGCCACCGCATGCGGACCGAGGACATCGTGGAAGCGGTGCGCGAGGCCGCCCGGGGCTGCGCCGATGCCGCGCCTTGGCGCTTCCCAATCAACGCGAAACAGGCGGGACAAAAGCCGCGCCGGCTAAAGTTTCCCTACCGGCCCCCCTCGCTCAGGCTCTAAACTCAGCCATCGCAATTGGGGGGAAAATGCACATGTCACTCGGCACAATCCTGATCATCATTCTCATTCTGGTTCTGCTCGGCGTCATTCCGACCTGGGGCCACAGCCGCGGCTGGGGCTACGGTCCGTCCGGCATCGTCGGCCTGATCCTGATTATCCTCTTGATCTTGCTGCTGCTCGGGAAGATCTAGCCCACTCACGGCGTCACGGGATCGCGGGTCGGCTATGCCGGCCCGCGGGTATCGTTCGTCAGGAAACCCGCCGGCTGGCGTGGCCCGACCTCGAGGCTCGCCCTGAGCAGGAGGAACAGCGCGAGCCCATTCAACAGATGCCAGGCGAAATGGGTGCCGATTTTGCGCCCTTGGATCTGGTAGGCGTCGCACAGCGCAAGATCGAGCGAGCGGAACGTCACCGAGATGGCGAAGATCAATGCCGCCCAGAGAATGAAGGGGGCAGCCGGATGCTTCCGTTCGGCGAGCAATCCTCCGACGATCGCCATGGCGAGCAGCGCCGGCAGATAGACAAGGCTGCCGTTCAGGCACTCGGACGCGCCGCTGACCTCGGAACCAGGGAAGCCGATGCCCCCGCTCCAGCATTTGAGCTGCATGGAAAGGAACACGATTGCGGCAAAGCCGATCAAAGTGAGCACGGTCCAGCCCGGCGGCACGCCGAGGAAGCGGTTCAGCGCAAAGCCGAGATAGACGAGCATGAAAAGGTCGATGGGAATGACGTCGGCGAGCAACGACGCGCGGTCGGCAAAAAGATGGAAGGCGAGGCTGCCGAGCCCGATCACGAAGACAAGCGCGATGAAGAGATATTGGTCGGCGCTCCGCATCTCCCTCGGCCGGCGCAACAACAGCAGGAGCGCAACCAGCGCCGCCAGCAAAAAGGCGGCATTGCTCGCGGCGTTGATCGGCTCGGCGAAGAGCGCTTCGCTGCTCCCCCGCTCGCAATAAAGGAACACGCGCTCGCTCAGGCCCATGGCGCTCCTCCTCCCAGCGCTAGGAAGGCTCGTTGGCCTCCGAAAGTTCCATGCTTGCCGCCTTTCAATTCCTCTCCTCGCGTCCTATGCTTGACTCGAAATCGGGTAGCGGGGGGAGCCGCGCCATGAAGGCGGCGAACATCATTGCGATCGTCATCGGCGTGGCCGCGCTCGGCGTGAGCATTCTCGGCGGACCTGCGGACGCTGAGCGATGGCGGCAGGCGGTGACCGATCCCGCCTATCCTCATGTTACCGTGCAGAGCGAGCTATATCCTTCCGAGACGATTTCCACCCCGGTGCGCAGCGGCCCGCGCGGAGATGAGGTGCGGCTGCCGGGAGGGACCTGGGTCCCTTGCGGCTTCAATTGCTATTTCACGCTGAGAAACGCGACGATCGATTTCTGGCGGCGCTACGACGTATTTCCTCGATAGACCGCGGGAGCCTATTCGTCCTGCGGGATATCTTCCTCGTTCGTAGGAGGTTCTTCGTTGTCGTCGTCGCCTTGCGGCATGCCGAGACTCGTCTTGCACTCGTCCTCGAAGCCTTCGTTTTTTGCCATCAGATCTTCGAGCGTGGGATAGCTCGCCGCGTCTTCGTCGGTGATCTCGTCCTTGTGCATCTTGGTCATCATGTCGACGTCGGACTGGCTGATCTTCTTATCCTTGAACTTTCCAGCGATGCACTCGCAGTAGAGTTGCGGCGTGGCCTTGCCGCCGCTTGCCGCAAAGCCCGGCTCGTCGGTGACCACGGGATCGGCGACGCAGGCAGCGAGGAAGGCGTCGGTGTTGAGCGTACCGGCCGGTGCAGCCTCGGCGCTGCCGGCCGCGAGAACGAGAAGCCCCGCTACGATAGGGCCGCGCATCAGACCATCGACCATACTACCCTCCAATGGCGTGCGGCACGGCTCTGGCAAGAGGTAACTGCCGCGCCCAAGCATAAGAAAGGAATCGGCCCGGCGGCAACTGCCCATAATGGCCATCGCCGCGGCAATCTGGCGTTTTGGTTGAGAAATTTTTTTATTGCTTCTTGGGCGCCGGGGCGAGGCGAATATGTAGCTCTTTCAGCTGCTTGTCGCTCACTTCGGAAGGTGCGCCCATAAGCAAATCTTCCGCCTGCTGGTTCATGGGGAACATGACCACTTGGCGCAGATTCTCCTCGCCGCAAAGCAGCATGACGATGCGGTCGATGCCTGGCGCGATACCTCCATGGGGCGGCGCGCCGTATTGCAGCGCACGTAACATCCCGCCGAAGCGCTGCTCGAGATCGTCCTTGGAGTAGCCGGCGATGGCGAAGGCCTTCTCCATGATCTCCGGCTTGTGATTACGGATGGCGCCTGAGGACAGCTCCACGCCGTTGCACACGAGATCGTATTGATAAGCGAGGATCTCTTCGGGCTTCATTGTCTCGAGCGCTTCGAGGCCGCCTTGCGGCATAGAGAACGGATTGTGGGAGAAGTCGATCTTCTCCTCCTCCTCGTTCCACTCATACATGGGGAAATCGACCACCCAGCAGAACTCGAAGCGATCGGCAGCGATCAGGCCAAGCTCCGAGCCAAGCTTGGTGCGTGCCCGGCCGGCGAAATCGACGAACTCCTTAGGCAGCCCCGCGACAAAGAAGACGGCGTCGCCTCCCCTCAAGCCGAGCTGCTCGCGGATTGCCTTGGTGCGCACCGGGCCGAGATTGTTGGCGATCGGTCCCTTGCCCGAAGGATCGGCCTCAGCAGCGGTGCCGCTCGCCGCCTTCTCGAAGCTGATATAACCCATCCCGCGCTGGCCTTCCGAGATCGCCCAGGCGTTCATGCGGTCGCAGAAGGCGCGGCTGCCTCCGCCTGGCGCCGGGATCGCCCAGATGCGCGTATTTGCATCCATGTCGATCATGCCGGCGAACAATTTGAAGCCGGAGCCGCGGAAGTGCTCGGTCGCGTCTTGCATCTCGATCGGGTTCCGCAGGTCAGGCTTGTCGGTGCCGTATTTGCGCATCGCATCGGCGTAAGCGATGCGCGGAAACTTCTGCGTCACCGCCTTGTGACCGCCGAATTCCTCGAACAGCCCGCGCATGATCGGCTCGACCGTATCGAACACATCCTCCTGCGTGACGAAGCTCATCTCGAGGTCGAGCTGGTAGAACTCCCCCGGCGAGCGGTCGGCGCGGGCATCCTCGTCGCGGAAGCAGGGCGCGATTTGGAAGTAGCGATCGAACCCTGCGATCATGATCAGCTGCTTGAACTGCTGCGGCGCCTGAGGCAGCGCGTAGAATTTCCCCGGATGCACTCTGGACGGCACGAGATAGTCGCGCGCCCCCTCAGGCGAGGAGGCGGTGAGGATCGGGGTCTGAAACTCGAAGAACCCGGCCTCGCGCATGCGGTGCCGCAACGACCAGATGATCGCCTGCCGCTTCATGATGTTGGCGTGCAGGCTCTCGCGGCGGAGATCGAGGAAGCGGTATTTGAGCCGCGTCTCCTCCGGATAGTCGGGCTCGCCGAACACGGGCAGCGGCAGCTCCTTCGCCTCCGACAGCACCTCGATCGCCTTGGCCCTGACCTCAACCTCTCCCGTCGGGAGACCTGGATTGATGGTTTCGGCTGAGCGCGCCACGACCTCGCCGTCGACGCGCACCACCCATTCCGGCTTCAGCTTCTCCGCCTCGGCAAAGGCCGGCGAGGCTGGATCCACCACGCATTGGGTGATGCCGTAATGGTCGCGGAGATCGATGAACAGCAACCCACCATGGTCGCGCACGCGGTGCACCCAGCCGGAGAGCCTGACGGTCTGGCCGACATTCTCTTTCCGCAACTCGCCGCAGGTTTTGGTGCGATAGGGGTGCATGATTGAAAGGACAAAAGTGGGATGGGAGGATCGCGCCGGAACAGCGCATGGGACGACCCGCCTTGTCAAGGCAGCGGCGGCTCCGGAACCAAGCGAGAGCATCAAAGTTTATTGGCCATGCGGCACATTGAGGGAGAATTTCAATGTTTAGGATTGTTGGGAGCCTTCCCGTAAGAACGCGTTTGCCCCTTGAGGCCTGGGCGCTCGCGGGGCTCGTGGCACTCTTCTCGTTGGTGTCCTCGCTCTTGCACATGTCGGTCGCCGACCACGCGCGGCCGAGCCTCGAGCAAGCGACCGATCAGCTGAAGTCATCGCAACAAGCGCGGGTTTGAGCGATCGGCTTAACCACGAGCCAATGCGTACCGCGGCCCATCGCCGCCTCTGCCAGTAACCGCGTCACACAACCGCTGCCCCGGCTCGCTACGGTCGGTGCTACCGAACCGTAGGGAGCCCGGCAATCAAAGTACGGGGTAAGTCGATTGACGTCGATCGGCGCACTTGGCCTCAAGCCGTGCCTTAAGCTATATCCGCACCCGATGCATCTCGTTACCCGTACCGAGGACCTGGCCGAGGCTTGCGCGCGGCTTGGCGCTGCGCCTTTTGTGGCGGTGGACACCGAGTTCATGCGCGAGCAGACCTTTTGGCCCCGGCTCTGTCTCATTCAGATGGCGGCGAACGGCACCGAGGTGCTGGTGGACAGTCTCGCGCCGGGAATCGACCTTCAGCCGTTCTTCGATCTGATGGTCAACGAGCAGGTGCTGAAGGTTTTCCATTCTGCCCGCCAAGATATTGAAATTGTCCATCATTTGGCGGGGGTGATCCCGCGTCCGATCTTCGACACGCAAGTTGCCGCCATGGTCTGCGGCTTCGGCGAGGCGGTGAGCTACTCCATGCTGGTGAAGCGGCTGTTGAGCCGCAACCTGGACAAGACCTCGCGCTTCACCGATTGGAGCCGCCGCCCCCTCTCCGAGCGCCAGTACACTTATGCGCTCGGTGACGTTGAGCATCTGCGCGACCTCTACCCCAAGCTCCGCAGCCAGCTCGACCGGTCCGAGCGCGCTAGCTGGCTCAACGAAGAGATGGCGGTGCTCACCGACCCTGCAACCTACGAGCTGCATCCCGAGCACGCCTGGAAGCGGCTCAAGATGCGCATCAAGACGCCGAAGTCTCTCGCCGTGCTCATGGAACTCGCCGCCTGGCGCGAGCGCGAGGCGCAGAGCCAGGACGTGCCGCGCGCCCGCATCCTGAAGGATGAGGCGCTTTATGACATCGCGAGCCAGGCGCCGCGCACGATCGAGGATCTGGGCTCGCTCAGGACCCTGCATAACGGCTTCGCCCGTTCCATGCGCGGCCGCGCCGTGCTCGAGGCAGTGTCAAAGGGGCTCGAGCGCGATCCAAAGACCATCCCGCCGATCGAGCGCGGTGAGCCGATGCCGCCGGAGGCGCAGGCCGTTGTCGACCTCCTGCGCGTGCTGCTCAAGGCAACCGCCGGAAAGCATGGCGTGGCGCCGAAGCTGATCGCCACCAGCGACGAGCTGGAAGAGATCGCCCGCTCCGATGACATCGACGTGCCGGTTCTGCGCGGCTGGCGGCGAAAGCTGTTCGGGGACGACGCGCTTGCCTTGAAGCGAGGCGAGCTTGCCCTGATCATCCGCAAGGGCGAAGTGACGGTGCTACCGGCTGACCAGCCAAAGAATCAGCGAAAGCAAGAGGCTCACGAGGATTGAGGTGGTGATCGGCAGGTAGAGAACGAAGCCGTCGCGGTCGATGACGATGTCGCCGGGCAACCGGCCGAGGCCGAAGCGGATGCTGGCAAAGGTCAAGAGACCAACGACGGCGATGAAGGCGACCACCACAAGAGGGTAGCGCGTCATCAGCGGGACTTCGGCTTGCGCTTGGTGATGCGCAGCTTCACCGTGGCGCGCACGTCTTCGGGCAAGGCTTCGAGCGCATCGAGCATGGTTTTCAACTCGGCGCGCAGCCCATGGATCTGATCGATCAGGTTGAGCAGCACCGGCACCTGCTCCTCATCGAAGCCGAGCTTGTCCTCGAGGTCGCGGATCAGCGCGGCGCGCGCCATGTCGGCTTCAGAGAAGCCTTGGCTCTCCTTGGCGGCGGGCCTGATCCAGCCTTGCCGCACCCAGACCCTTAAGCGCGTCACGGTGACGTGCTGCACGCGAGACACGATATCGCGTTCGGTCAACATCAGGCCTGCTCTCTATGCTTGCGGCGCGGATCGTACCGGTGCTTGCCGCGCCATTCTTCGGCAAAGGCCTTCAAATCCTCATCGATCCTGTCCGGCATCACCACGGTGAGCTTGACTAACTCATCACCAAGCTTTCCGTTCTTGCGCTTGATACCGCGGCCCTTCAGCCGCAGCGTCTTGCCGGTGTTGGTGCCAGGCGGAACCGTGGCGAAGACGTTGCCGGTGATGGTGGGCACCTCGACCTTGCCGCCGAGCACGGCCTCGTCGAAACTGATCGGCACCTCCACCACGATATCGTCGCCCTCGCGCTTGAACACAGGGTGCGGCTTGACCAGGATCTCGACCAGCGCGTCGCCCGACTCGGCGCCGCCGAGACCCGGCATGCCCTTGCCCTTGAGCCGCATCACCTGACCTTCCTCGACCCCCGCCGGAATCGCCACATCGAGAGTGCCGCCGTCGGGGAGCGTGATGCGCTTCTTGGCGCCGTTCACCGCCTCAAGGAAATCGATCTCGAGCCGGTATTGCGCGTCCTGCCCGCGCATGGCGAAGCGCTGACCGCCGGCGCCGCGCGCACCGCCTCCCCTGCCGAACAGATCGCCGAACAGATCGGAGAAGCCGCCAAGATCCTCGTAACCTGCAGTCGAGCGGTAGCGCGCCCCATCCTCCCCGCCGGCATATTCGCGATAGTAACGCTGCTGCGGGCGCTCCTGCCCGCTCGCATCGATCTCGCCGGCGTCATAGCGGCGGCGCTTCTCGGCATCGCCGAGAATGTCGTAGGCGGCAGTCACCTGCTTGAACTTGTCCTCGGCCGCCTTGTCTCCCGGATTGAGGTCGGGATGCAGCTTCTTGGCGAGCTTGCGATAGGCCTTGGTGATGTCCTCGGCCTTCGCGGTGCGCGCCACGCCGAGAACTGAATAGATATCGTCTGCCATTCTAGGAGCTTAGCGGCCTAAGGGTGGGCTTCTGAAGGCGCCAAAGGTTGACGCCTTTCCTCATAGCATATGATTTGGGAAGACCGGCTTCGTCCAGCAAGTTGAGACTCAGCTTGCCGCGAGTTGAAATGAGGGGCCGACGCGGATTTCGGCTTCCCGGTCGAGCAGGTCGGCCAGCACCTTGAACCTGCGGTCGACGCGCTCCCCTTCGAGGTTGGAATAGGGATCAGGCAAGGTCCAGACCAGCCGGTTGCCCTCATAGCCGATCGGCGTGTTGGTGAGCACGCCAGGCATCGAGGCCGACACCATGTGGGCGGCACGGAAGGCGGCGCCAAGAATGCGCGCGCGCTTCAGCATGTCCTTGTCGACCAGCTCGATCAGGCTTTGGCTCAGCTCGTCTTTCAGCGTGCCTTCATTGCGATAGTAGACGGTAAGCGCGAGGAACGCCCGGCCCGGATGATCGACCCCGACGAAATTGCCGTGGGCCACGAGGTTCAAGCTCTGAATGCCGCGATAATCCGGATGAGCGTGCCAGCCGATGTCGGAGAGAAGGCAAGCGGCGTGGCGGAGCCTCCGCTGCTCCGGCGTCTCGGTTGGTCCAGGGGCGCGGAACAGCGCATCGGTCCAGAAGCAAAGCTCATAGGCCGAGTCGATCGAGCGCGAGCGGCGGCGGGCCAGGTCGTCGCAAGCGGCGAGCAGCGGGTCTTTCCGCCGCTCTTCTTCGCTCAGCATGGTGCACAACAGACCCTCGCGGATGCCGAATACCGAGATCACCACGGCGCGGGGCTTCACTTGCCTGATCAACCGTTCGAGCACCAGCGAGCCATAGGGAATTGTCTCGCGCCGGGCGCCGGAGATATCCCGGATACCGGCCAGCGAGCTTGGCGACTGCTGATCGAGCAGGCTCGCGAATTTGAGCGCCTCGGCGGCCTCGATCCGGTAATTGTGCATGACGTTCAGCGGATAATTGGTCTGCGTCATGTGCAGCCGCGCAAGCGCCCGCCACGTCCCGCCGATGGCGTAGAAGTCGCGGTCCTTCCCCTTGTCCAGCCAATCGACCTTGGCAAGCTCGGCGTCGACGATCTCTCGCGCCCTCTTCAAATTGCCGCCTGAGGCATCGATCAGCCGCAGGCCGCCAAGCGGCAGCGTCGCGGCATCGCCGAGCTTGCCTTTGCGCACGTCGATCAGCTCGAGGCTGCCGCCTCCGAGATCGCCGACGAAGCCGTCGGCGTCGTGAATGCCGGCGATGACGCCGACGGCCGCGAGCTCCGCCTCCTTGGTGCCGGTCAGCACCCTGATCGGCACTTCGATGATGCGCTCGGCCTGAGCGATGAACTCAGGCCCGTTCTCCGCTTCGCGCGCCGCCGCAGTGGCGATCGCCTCGACCCTGCTCACGCCCATCTGGTCGATCAGCGCGCGAAAGCGGCGAAGCGCACGCAACGCACGTGCCACGGCGTCGGCGCCAAGCCGCCCAGTGGTGGCAAGCGAGCGCCCGAGGCCGCACAGCACCTTTTCGTTGAACAGCGGGGTTGGCGCCCGGGTCGCGCCCTCATAGACCACGAGCCGCACCGAGTTCGAACCGATGTCGACCACGGCGACGGGGCTCAGCTCATTTCTGCGCGCCATGACGGGGGCTACTCGCCGGACTTCAGCCAGATTCGACCAAACGCGCGAAGCGGGGCGGCATGTTCTCTTTGAGAGAAGTGCCGCGGCCCGAGAGGCTAGGATTGGTCATAAAATAATCCTGCGCGCTGAATGGTTCCTGTCCCTTCCCTAGCCGGATTCGCTCCGAACTTCCATCCGGCCTTACCCGCCAGCTCTGCACATTGTCCTTGAGATTGGCCACCATGATCTGATCGAGGATCTGCTCGTGCACCGTTGGGTTCTTGATCGGGACCATGGCCTCCACACGCCGATCGAGGTTGCGCGGCATCATATCGGCCGAGCTGATATAGACGGTGGCGTTGCGGCTCGGCAAGCCGTGGCCGGCGCCGAAGCAAAAGATGCGCGAATGCTCAAGGAAGCGCCCGACGATGCTCTTCACATGGATGGTCTCGGAGAGATGCGGCACGCCGGGACGCAGGCAGCAAATGCCGCGCACCACGAGATCGATCTCCACACCAGCCTGACTTGCCTCGTAAAGCGCGTCGATGATCTCGGCGTCGACCAGCGAGTTCATCTTCATCCAGATCGCCGCCGGGCGCCCGGCTTTGGCGTGATACATCTCCTCGCGGATATGGTCGAGGATGCGCGCCCTGATGCCGTGCGGCGAGACCGCCATGGCCTCAAGCTCGGCAGGCTCGGCATATCCGGTGACGAAATTGAAGATGCGCGACACATCGTGGCCGATGGTGCGGTCGGCGGTGAAGAATGACAGGTCGGTGTAGATCTTGGCGGTGACCGGGTGATAGTTGCCGGTGCCGACATGGCAGTAGGTGACGAGATCGCCCCCCTCGCGCCGCACGATCAGGCTCAGCTTGGCGTGGGTCTTGAGCTCGATGAAGCCATACACCACCTGCACGCC
>DASUZQ010000390.1:0-2647 GCA_036376815.1 Methyloceanibacter sp.
GTCGAAATTGCTGCGCACCGATCTTGCCGACACGATCAGCGCCGCGGCCGACCGCCTCGAGCAGTTGAGCCAGCGCTTCGCCGGTCAGGCTTCGACACGGCGATAGTTTCGCCAGGCGACACGAGCTATACTGGCAATTGGAGGGCTGCGAGGCGCGTTAGGGGCACTATCCCCGGGCCCTATAAGATCCTATGGGAGCTGACCCCGTCGGGGACCGTGGTCTTCGACATTCGGCGCCCACCTACATTATTAGGGACGCCAGGGATCTACGCCCCGACGGCCATCGTGGCCTCGCTACAATTTTTGCGAGGCCACCCGCCACTTCCCAACTGGACCGCGCCACAGCCTTAGGCAAGGGCTTAAGCAGCCCGGCCGGCAATGCTGGCGGGACAATGCGGGTTTGGGCTATTCACCTTGATCGGGCCCGTGCACGGCCCTTGAGTTTTTTCGGATCGGCGGCAGTCATGCGGATTCTCTTTCTCGGTGACGTGGTCGGCCGATCGGGCCGGACGGCGCTCATCGAGTCCCTGCCGCGCTTGCGCGAACGCTACGGCGTGCATTTTGTCGTGGTCAATGGCGAGAATGCCGCCGGTGGGTTCGGCATCACCGAGCCGATCCTGCTTGAGCTCCTCGACGCGGGAGCCGACGTCGTGACTACCGGCAATCACGTCTGGGACCAGCGCGAGGCGCTCGTATTTATCGAACGCCACGACCGCCTGCTGCGGCCCGTCAATTTTCCAAAAGGCACGCCCGGACGGGGCGCGGGACTGTTCAAGGCATCGAATGGGGCCGACGTGCTCGTGGTCAACGCCATGGGCCGCGTGTTCATGGGCGACCTCGATTGCCCCTTCCGCGCCATCGATGCGGAGCTCGTGGCTTGCGCATTGAGGGGCGGAGCCGATGCGATCCTTATCGACTTCCATGCCGAGGCCACGTCGGAGAAACAGGCGATGGGCTTTTTCGTCGATGGCCGGGCAAGCGCGATGATCGGTACGCACACCCATGTGCCCACCGCGGATGAGCAGATCCTCAACCGGGGCACCGCCTATATCAGCGATGTCGGCATGTGCGGCGATTACGACTCGGTGCTCGGCATGAACAAGGATGAACCTCTGTCGCGCTTCCTCACCAGGATTCCGAACGGGCGGTTTCAGCCGGCACATGGCGAAGCCACGATCTCAGGCGTCGGCATCGAGGTCGACGACACTACAGGCCTCGCCACCGCGATCGGGCCGATCAGGGTCGGCGGCAGGTTGTCGCAAGCCGAGCCGAAATTTTGGGTGCAGGCGTCGTCGCCGGCGTGATCGCGCCGGCGGGTGCTAAGCGGTCCGCAGCTTCTGGGAGCCGATGAGGCCCATCGCCCGGCCATGGGCCGATAGGCGCTGGAGGAGGAAGATCGCCTGGTCGAGATGGGCAAGCGCGCCGTCGGCGTCCACCTCTTCACTGAACAACGCAATGCGGGCCTGCGCCACGTGGTTCGCTGCGTCGCCGCAGAGCTCCGAAAGTTTCGGCGTTTGCTCGGCGCCCCCGACCGTCGGCGTGGGTGACGCTTCCGTAATGCTCGACATTCTTGCCCCCCTGAAAATGAAATCGCCCAAACATGTCTTGTCGGGCCAATAGGGTTAAGGCTTTGTTAATGCCGGGCCTTGGGGCGGGCCCCCTCCGGCGGCTATGGATTTTGCGCGTCCCCGCCCGTATAAGCGGCACCGTTATGCTTAAGGCCGGTAACCAATAGGGCTTTCAATGGCTGGCCATTCGAAGTTCAAGAACATCCAGTTCCGCAAAGGCGCCCAGGACAAGAAGCGCTCAAAGCTCTTTTCCAAGCTCGGCCGCGAAATCACTGCTGCGGCGAAGATGGGCATGCCTGACCCCGCCATGAACCCGCGGCTTAGGACCGCGGTTGCGGCGGCGCGCGCCCAGAACATGCCCAAGGACAATATCGAGCGGGCCATCAAGAAGAGCCTCGAGGCCGGCGGCGCCAATTACGAGGAGGTGCGCTACGAGGGCTTCGGCGCCGGCGGCGTCGGCGTGATCGTCGAGGCGCTCACCGACAACCGCAACCGCACGGCAAGCGAGGTGCGCTCGATCTTCACCAAGTTCGGAGGCAATCTAGGCGAGACCGGCGCTGTCTCGTTCAATTTCGACAGACTCGGCGCTATCGAATTCGATGCCGCCAAGGCGACGGCGGATCAGATGATCGAGGCGGCGATCGACGCCGGCGCCGACGACTGCGAATCGAGCGATGAGGGCCACGTCGTCTACTGCAATCCGGATCAGCTGCATCAGGTGGCCAAGGCACTCGAGGCACGCTTCGGCGAGCCGCGCTCGGTGCAGATCGTGTGGCGGCCGAAATCCGAGGTGCCGATCGACGAGGAAACCGGGCAGAAGCTCTTGCGCATGATCGACGCGTTGGAAGAGTTGGACGACGTGCAGCAGGTCTACGCCAATTTCGATGTGGCGGAGGACGTGTTGCGGCGGCTGACGGCCGCTTGAACGCGCCCATGAAACCGCCGCACCCTTCGAAGAGCACGGAGTACAAGCATTTGCGCGAGCAGGCAGCATTGCCTGGCCGCGGCGGCATCGCCCGCATCTGGGCGGCGTTGTGGAACACGGTCGGGGGCTTGCGCGAGGGCCTCGGCACGGAGGC
>DASUZQ010000391.1:0-2030 GCA_036376815.1 Methyloceanibacter sp.
GGCTGCGGCGGTGGCAACAGCTCCAATAACCTTGAGAATCTCGCCGGCTCAGTCCACGTTATCTCGCTTCACGAATTAAATATCCAGCTCGTCGGGCTTGGCGAATTCGGCGCGCTCCTGGATGAATTGGAAGCGCGCTTCCGGCTTGTTGCCCATGAGCTGATCGACAACCTTGGTCGTGAGGTTGCGTTCATCCTCGACGATCTCTACGCGGAGCAGCGTGCGCACGCTGCGGTCCATGGTGGTTTCTTTGAGCTGCTTGGGCAGCATCTCGCCAAGGCCCTTGAAACGCGAGACATCGACCTTCCCCCTGCCGTTGAACTCTGACTTGAGCAGCTCGACCTTATGCGCGTCGTTCCGCGCGTAGGCGGTCTTGGCGCCCTGGCTCAGGCGGTAGAGCGGCGGCACGGCGAGATAGAGATGGCCGTTCTCGATCAGCCCGCGCATCTCCTGGTAGAAGAAAGTGATGAGCAGCGAGGCGATGTGGGCGCCGTCGACGTCGGCGTCGGTCATGATCACGACCTTCTCGTAGCGAAGGTCCTGGTCGCGGTATTGCGTGCCCGTCCCGCAGCCGAGCGCCTGCACCAGATCGGCGATGAGCTGATTGTCGGCGAGCTTGGTCGAGCTTGCGCTCGCCACGTTGAGGATCTTGCCGCGCAAGGGGAGCACCGCCTGGCTCGCCCGGTCGCGCGCCTGCTTGGCCGAGCCGCCGGCTGAATCGCCCTCGACGATGAATATCTCGGTTCCTTCCGCGGCGCTCAGCGCGCAATCGGCGAGCTTGCCGGGAAGACGCAAGCGCCGAGTCGCGGTCTGCCTGCCAATTTCCTTTTCTTTCTTGCGGCGAAGCCGTTCCTCGGAGCGGTCGACCACCCAGTCGAGCAGGCGATTGGCTTGAGGCGGGTTGCCGGTGAGCCAATGGTCGAAGGCGTCGCGCAACGTGGTCTCGACGATGCGGGTGGCTTCCTGGGTCGCGAGCCGGTCTTTCGTCTGCCCCTGGAACTCAGGCTCGCGGATGAACATCGAGAGCAGCGCGCCTGCCGTGGACAGAATGTCCTCCGCCGTCAGTTGCGCGGCCCGCTTATTGCCGACGAGCTCGCCATAGGCGCGCAAGCCCTTGGTGAGCGCTGAGCGCAAGCCGGCCTCGTGGGTGCCGCCGTCAGGCGTTGGCACGGTGTTGCAATAGGAGTTGAGAAAGCCGTCCTCGCCGGCAACCCAGGCGATGGCCCATTCGACCGCGCCGTGGCCTTCGCGCTTGTTGCTTTTGCCGGTGAAGAATTCCTTGGTGACGGTCTCCTGGCCTTCAATGCGGCCGGCGAGAAAGTCCTTGAGCCCACCTGGGAAGTGGAGCACGGCGCTTTGCGGCGTGTCCTTGTCGCCGGCGAGCAGAGCCGCGGCGCAGGACCAGCGGATCTCGACACCGCCGAACAGATAGGCCTTTGAGCGCGACATGCGGAACAACCGCGCCGGCATGAAGGCCACGCCTTTGCCGAAGATCTTGGGATCAGGCTTGAAGCGCACGGTGGTGCCGCGGCGGTTCTTCACCGCGCCAAGCGCCTTCAGCGGGCCGTCGGGAGCCCCTCGCGTGTAGGTCTGGCGATAGAGCTTTTGCCCGCGCGCCACCTCCACTTCGAGGTGCTCCGACAGCGCATTCACCACCGAGACGCCGACGCCGTGCAGGCCGCCGCTCGTGTCATAGACCTTGGAGTTGAACTTTCCGCCAGAGTGCAGCGTGGTCATGATGACCTCGAGCGCCGACTTCTTCTTGAACTTGGGATGCGGGTCGACGGGGATGCCGCGGCCATTGTCGGTGACGCTCAGGAAGCCGTCGTCCTTGAAGCTTACCTCGATGCGGGTGGCGTGACCTGCGACAGCCTCGTCCATGGCGTTGTCGAGCACCTCGGCGAACAGATGATGCAGAGCCTTCTCGTCGGTGCCGCCGATATACATGCCAGGGCGCCGGCGCACGGGCTCGAGCCCTTCCAGCACCTCGATGTCGGCGGCGGTATAGGCGTCGTCCGACGAAGTCCCAC
>DASUZQ010000392.1:0-3150 GCA_036376815.1 Methyloceanibacter sp.
GCTTGTTGGTGTCGAGGTGATCGTGGCGCTCGAACAGCGCCCGCCACAGGATCGCCATCAGCACCGGCGCCACGAGGAGCTGCGGATAGTCGCGCAAGGGTGTCGGCTTGAACTCGCCGCGCTCGATGCCGCGATCGATGAGGCGCCGCATCGTCTCGAGCCCGCGCGAGATGACGTTCTCGTAGTAGAACTGGGTGAGCTCGGGGTGCTTGTAGCCCTCTGAGATCAGGAGCCGCACGATGAAGGCGCGGCGCGAGCCGGGAAGCTCCTGGATGAAGGAGAGGAAGGGGCCTTTGAGAAATTCCTCGGTGGAGAGCTCGGTCGTCTCCATGCGCTGGCGGAGCACCTCGAAATGCGAGGTGATGACGCTGCGGATCACCGCCTTGAACAGCTCGACCTTGGTCTTGAAGTAGAGATAGGGGAGGCCCTTGCTCACCTTGGCGCGGGCGGCGACGTCCTCGAGCCTTGTCTCGGCGAAGCCCTTCTCGGCGAATTCCTCGAAGGCGGCGGCAACAATTTCTTGCGGGCGAACTTCCTTGTCGCGCCGCCGTTTCGCCTTGGCCTGCTTTCGCTCGGCGGATTTGGTCTCTGCCATAGCTCTCGCCCTTGGGTTGCGGCCGATCTTGGCGGCCAGGACCGTCTTTCGGCCTTGATCTCGGTCAATATAATGACTGACCGGTCAGTACCGCAATGGGCGAAGGGCGCAAAGCCCTGGTATTTTCGTATTGGTTGACGCGGAGCAGCCTTGACCGGCAATCACCCGGCGAGCGGGTCCCGCTACTTCTTCGCTGGGGCGTAAAACACGCTGTCGATCTCAGCAATATCGTCGTCGAACAGCCGTTGGACCTCGACCATGGTCCGGGGAGGATAGGGCGGCCCGCCCCACAGCTCCGCTTGTGCCTTGTCGACCATCGGCGCGTAGCGGTGCAGGTCGCTCACGTAGACCGTGAGCCGCACGCAATCCTTGAGGCCCGCCCCCTCGGACTCGGCGATCAATTTGAGATTGCGGAAGGCTTGGAGAATGCGGGCTTGCGGGTCCGCGACCAAAGTGTTGGTCGCAGGATCGATGCCCTGCATTCCGGCGACGAAGACGAAGTCTCCGGCTCTCGCGCCCAAGCTCCAGGTCCCCTCGGCCTTGATCGCGCCGGGAGGACTGAGAGTCCTGACCCCGTTCGGCGACGTCGATTGCGCAAAGCCGAGGCCCGTCATGGCTACGGTCGCCGCTAGGCACAGAACGGCAAGGCGCGTCAGCATTGGGGCGATCCTATCAGGCTCTAGGATGGGCACGGGCGTAGGTCTTCAACAGGAGCTCGCGGTCGACCTCGGTATAGCCTTGCGTGGTCGAGAGGCTCGCGTGTCCGAGCAGCTCCTGGATTGCGCGTAAGTCAGCGCCGGCGCCGAGCAGATGCGTGGCGAAGGAGTGGCGGAGCGCGTGCGGCGTCGCCGTGTCGGGAAGCCCAAGCGCGCCCCGCGCCCTGGCGATGACGAGCTGGATGATGCGGGGGGAGAGCGGGCCTCCGCGCACCCCGACGAACAGCGGATCGTCCGAGCCGAGCTCGACGGGGCAGAGAGCAAGATAGCGCTCGACCGCCTCGCGCACGATGGGCAGCACCGGGACCACCCGCGTCTTGTCGCCCTTGCCGGTGACGCGCAGCATGTCGCGGCCTTTAATCGGCGCGTCTTTGCGGGCAAGCGACAGAGCCTCTGAGATGCGCAAGCCTGACCCGTAGAGGAGCGCGAGCACCGCTGTGTCCCGCGCCGTGATCCACTCGGCTGCGTCAGGCGAGGCGATGTCGGCGCTCTCGACCAGCGCGCGCGCTTTGACCGGGGTGAGCGGCTTCGGCACGGAATGCGGCAGCTTGGGCAGCGCCACGGCGCGCACCGCATCGTTCTTGCCGAGCCCGCGCCGCTCGAGGAAGCGGAAGAACATGCGCAAGCCGCTGAGCGTGCGCGACAGGCTGCGGCTCCCCACCCCTTGCGCCCGGCGCGAGGCGAGAAAAGCACGGACGTCGCGGGCGGCGAGAGCCTTGAGCTGGGCAAGCGTCGGCAGGCGGTTCAAATGGCCGGCGAGAAAGGCGAGAAACTGGGAGATGTCGCGGGCATAGGCTTCCGAGGTGTTGGCCGAAAGCTGGCGCTCGACCTCGAGATAGGTCAGCCAGGCCTCCACCGCCCGCTTGAGGTCGGGCGCGGCGACGATCACGGTTTCAGCTTCCGCTGTTTTGGCCAACGAGCTTTTTCCCCATCTCGACCAGGGCGCCGCGCGCCTTGCGATACCATGGGATAGAACTCACTTCTCGACCCTTAACCGATTCGAGCCCGTCTTTGGCAAAATCGAAGCCCATCACCGTCCCCGTGCTACTGCCGCTCGCCCTTCCGGCGCCTTACGACTACGCCGTGCCGGAGGGGATGGAGGTGGCGCCGGGCCGGTTCGTGGTCGTGCCGCTCGCCACGGTGGAATATCTCGGCGTGGTCTGGCCGCGCGATGAGAGCGTCGAGCCGCCGAAGCTCGACCCCAAGCAGCTGCGCGAGATCATCGAGGTGGTCGACGACGTGCCGCCGCTGCCGCGCGTCTCGCTCGACTTTGCCGATTGGGTGGCGCGCTACACGCTGACCTCGCCAGGCATGGTGCTGCGCATGATGATGAGCGCAGGCCGCGCCTTCTCGCCGCCTGCGCCGCATTACGGCGTGCGCCTCCCCGAAGGCAGCGCCCCCTCGCGCATGACGCCGGCCCGCGCCCGCGTGCTTGAGGTTGCGGCAAACGGCATGAGCTGGGCGAAATCCGCCCTCGCCGAGGCCGCCGGCGTCAGCACGGGCGTGATCGACGGCCTGGTCGATGCCGGCACGTTGATCACTGAGGAGCTTCCCGCCTGGGCGCCCCCGCAACTCGACCTCTCCACCGCGCGGGCGCGGCTCACGCCGGAGCAGGCATCAGCCGCAAGCGAGCTCCTCGCCAATATGAATGACGGCTTCTCTGTGACTCTCCTCGACGGCGTCACCGGCTCAGGCAAGACCGAGGTCTATTTCGAGGCGATCGCGCACGAGCTCGCCAAGGGCAAGCAGGCGCTGGTGCTGATGTCCGAGATCGCGCTCACCGCTCTTTTCATCGCCCGCTGCCACGAGCGGTTTGGCGCCAAGCCTGCCGAGTGGCAT
>DASUZQ010000393.1:0-2691 GCA_036376815.1 Methyloceanibacter sp.
GAATTGAGTTGACGCATATGGCCGGCGCCCGCGGCCTTGCGTTGAAGCGGCCGAGCGCCATCCCGGGTTTCGGGTTGGCGCTCGGTTTTACGTTGACCTACCTGAGCCTCATCGTCCTCATTCCGCTAAGCGCCCTCGTGCTCAAATCGGCGACGCTGGGACTTGCCGGCTTTTGGGAGGTGGTCACCGGACCGCGCACGCTAGCCGCGTTGCGCTTGAGCTTTCTCACCTCGCTGTTAGCGGCGACCGTCAATGCCGTGTTCGGCACCATCATCGCCTGGGCGCTGGTGCGTTACCGCTTCCCCGGGCGTCGCCTGCTCGACGCCTTTGTCGACCTTCCCTTCGCGTTGCCGACCGCTGTCGCCGGCATCGCGCTTACCGCTCTTTATGCTCCGAACGGCTGGATCGGGCAGTGGCTCGCTCCGCTTGGCATTAAAGTGGCCTACACGCCAACCGGCATCGCCGTCGCGCTCATCTTTATCGGTCTCCCCTTCGTGGTGCGGACGGTGCAGCCGGTGCTTGAGGAATTCGACCGCGAGCTCGAGGAGGCTTCCGCCACCCTTGGCGCCAACCGGCGTCAAACCGTGTTTCGCGTGATGCTGCCGACGCTCTTGCCGGCGATCCTGACCGGCTTTGCGCTGGCGCTCGCCCGCGCCGTCGGCGAATACGGCTCGGTGATCTTCATCGCCGGCAACATGCCGTTCATTTCCGAGATCGCGCCGCTGCTCATCATCATCAGGTTGGAAGAGTTCAGCTATCCGCAAGCTGCCGCCATCGGCACGGCCATGCTGATGATCTCCTTCGGACTCTTGCTCTTCGTTCACCTCGTGCAGGCCTGGCAGCGGCGGAGATTCGGCCATGACTGATGCAGCTCTCGCGCCGCTCCTCGTCAGCCAGCCCGCGTCCGGCTCCGCCGTCACCACGGAGCGCTACCCGGTCCGCGTCCTGTTGGTCGGGACCGCTGTCGTGTTCCTCGTGCTGTTTCTGCTGCTGCCCTTGGCGGCGGTGTTCGTCGAGGCGTTCAGGGCCGGCATTGGCACCTACTTCGCGGCGATCACCGAGCCCGACGCGGTCGCCGCCATCAAGCTCACGCTGCTCGTCGCGGCCATCGCAGTGCCTGCCAATATCGTGTTTGGGCTTGCCGCCTCCTGGGCGATCGCCAAGTTCGAGTTCAAGGGCAAGAGCGTGCTGAACACGCTCATCGATCTTCCCTTCTCGGTCTCGCCGGTGATCTCGGGCCTGATCTATGTGCTTCTGTTCGGAGCGCAGGGTTATTTCGGGCACTATCTGCAAAGTCACAACATCCAGATCATCTTCGCGCTTCCAGGCATCGTGCTCGCCACCATCTTCGTCACCTTCCCGTTCGTCGCCCGCGAACTCGTGCCTCTGATGCAGGAGCAGGGCACGCAGGATGAGGAGGCCGCGCTGTCGCTCGGCGCGAGCGGCTGGCAGACCTTCTTCAGGGTGACGTTGCCCAACATCCGCTGGGCGCTGCTTTATGGCGTGGTGCTTTGCAATGCCCGCGCCATGGGCGAGTTCGGAGCCGTGTCGGTGGTGTCCGGCCATATCAGGGGCAAGACCAACACCATGCCTCTGCACGTTGAGATTCTGTACAACGAGTACAACTTTGCCGCGGCCTTCGCCGTGGCTTCGCTGCTGGCGCTACTCGCCCTTGTCACGCTCGTTATCAAGATTTCGCTGGAATGGCGCTACGCCGACCAGATCGCCGCTTCGCGCCGGCACTAGGGGGAGAAAACCATGGACGCCCGGGTCTCAAATGAGGTGAACTACACCGGCTCGAGCTGGGGACGACAACAAGCCGCATCGCATTGGGACAGGCCGGTGGACGTATCGGTAGAAAATGTCGTGAGGACGTTCGGCACGACGCCGGCGCTGCACGGAGTTTCGCTCGAAATCGAGTCCGGCGAGCTCGTGGCGCTGCTCGGCCCCTCCGGCTCCGGCAAGACGACGCTGCTCAGGATCCTTGCCGGCCTCGACGTTCCGACCTTCGGTCGCGTGCTGTTCGACGGCGAAGACGCGCTGAAGCTGACCGTGCAGCAGCGCAACGTCGGTCTCGTGTTCCAGAACTACGCGCTCTTCCGCCACATGAACGTACTCGACAATATCGGCTTCGGCTTGCGCGTGCGTCCTTGGGCGCGGCGGCCGAGCCGCAAGGAGATTCGCAAGCGCGCGCTCGATCTGCTCGATCTCGTGCAACTCTCGGGGCTCGAGAAGCGCTACCCGTCCCAGCTCTCCGGCGGCCAGCGCCAGCGCGTCGCGTTCGCGAGGGCGCTCGCCATCGAGCCTCGCGTCCTTCTGCTCGACGAGCCGTTCGGCGCGCTCGACGCCAAGGTGAGACGAGACCTGCGCCGCTGGCTGTTGGAGATTCACAACAAAACCGGGCACACGACCGTGTTCGTCACCCACGATCAGGAGGAGGCGCTTGAGCTTGCCGACCGCGTGGTGGTGATGAGCCAAGGCAAGATCGAGCAGATCGGCACGCCTGATGAAATCTATGACTCTCCGGACTCGCCCTTCGTGTTTTCCTTTATCGGGGAATCGAGCGTCCTTCCGGTAAATGTCGAGCAGGGCAAAGTGTGGCTTGACGGGCATCAGCTCGACCTTCCCTCTGGCGATGTGCCCGACGGTCCGGCGCAGCTGTTCCTGCGGCCTCACGATGTCGATGTCGTC
>DASUZQ010000394.1:0-4080 GCA_036376815.1 Methyloceanibacter sp.
AGTTCGATACCGGTTCCTTTTTTGGCAGTCCTGCTGCTCTGGATGATCGTTTTGTTCGCCGGCTTCTCTCTCATGGCGCCTGCCAACGCGACGACTCTGGCGTCGCTCGTCATCTGCGCACTGTCAGTCTCGGGGGCAATCTTCCTAATTCTGGAACTCGACCAACCGTTCTCCGGCATCATGGTGATCCGAAGCGAACCTCTGATAAATGCGTTGCCGGCTCTCGGGCCCTAGATGTCACCCAGGACGTCGGCACGAGAGCGGCGAGCTGATTACCGCTTGCCTTTGAGCTAATCTGACTATTAGAGTCAGTATATGAACGATCGCCATGACGGGAGTGCCGACCGGTCCCCCTCTGCCGGGCCTGCGCTCGCACGCGCCGCGACGAGTGAGCATCTCCCGCCGGATGCGCCGGTGGTGGACGCCTCTACCTTGTTCGGGCGCCACCGGCAGGTGGTGATCGGCCATAATGGTTGCCGCTACGTGCTCAGGATCACCCGGCACGGAAAGCTCATTCTCAACAAATAGGATTGACGGCGCCTGCGTCCCAGCGCTTCGCCGCTAGTGGCTGGCGGTGCTTGCCGCGCGCGCCCGGCGCAAAGCGCCAGCGCCTGGGAGGCCCGCCTCGCGCGGCCGGGCGACGATCAGATCGGCAAGCGTGTGCTTGTCCAGAACCTCGATGAACGCTTCCACCGCCTCGCCCAGCATGCGGTTGATCGGCGCCGCGCGCTTGATGCCGCAAGGAAGCGTCGTGCCGCCCACGCATTCGGCCTCGACATGGGTCGCTTCGGTGACGCGGATCACGTCGCCGATGCCGATCTCTTGCGGCGCCCGCGCAAGCTTGAGGCCTCCAGTGCGGCCCCGGCTCGTGGTAATGAACCCGCCGCGCACGAGGATCGGCACGATCTTGGCCACGTTGAATTCGGTGATGCCGTGCTCGGCGGCGATATCGGCAGCCTTGACGTGCCTGCCGCCGGAGAGCGCGCAATGGATCAGAATTCTGAGGGCGTAGCTGGTTTGCTTGGTCAGTCGCATCGTTCGATTTCCGCGGAGCCGGACTATACCAGATCGCGAGCATGCCAATAGCTTCAATCTCGGTGGTTGCACCAGGCCTTATGCTCCCTGGAACTCCGCAAGGCCCCTGCCTTGCAACGAGCCGGCATTGCTTTTGGCCAAGCTCGCAGGCCCGGACTGGAGTATGGTGCGGCTCGCGCCGAGATTGGAGGCGCGGCGGGCCGGCGGCAATGGCCAAGACAGCGAACAGGCAGCCTCAGCAGCTTCAACTGTCTCTCGAAGGCGTCGGCATCCTTGCCGGGCTTGAGCCCGAGGCTCGCGAGCGCCTGCAGAAGCGTTGCACTTGGCGCCGCTGCCGGCCTGGAGATCCGATTGTCTCGTATCTCGATGCTTCCGACGACGTGTTCTTCATCGTCGAGGGGGAAGTCCGCGTCACCATCTATTCGGTGGCCGGCAGAGCGGTAAGCTTTCGAAATCTCGGCCCCGGCGAGGTGTTCGGCGAATATCCTGCGATCGACGGCGGTCCCCGCTCGGCGAGCGTCGAAGCGGCGAGAAGCAGCCTTATCGCCTCAATACCGGGGAGTGCCTTCCAGGAGCTGTTGCAGACCGAGCCGAAGGTAGCGCAGGCGCTGCTGCCGCAGCTCGTGACCAAGATCCGGGGGCTCACCAACCGCGTCTATGAGTTCAGCACGCTTGCCGTCAACAATCGCATCCAGGCCGAGCTATTGCGGCTCGCGAGCCTCGGCACCCGTCAAGGCAAGGCCGCGCAAATTATCCCGGCTCCAACCCACGTTGAGATCGCAAGCCGGGTGAGCACGCACCGTGAGGCCGTGACCAGGGAGCTCAATCGCCTGTCGCGCATTGGCATCATCGAGAGCAAGCGTGGCGCGCTTCTGGTTAAGGACGTCGATCGCCTGACCGATATGGTTCACGAGGCGACCGGCGAATAGGCGGAAACTGGGGCGCCTGCGCAGGATCACAGCGTAATTCGGTAAACGCAGTCGTATCTGCCTTCCTCGCCGAGCTCCTTGAGTTCGCCTTCGACCTTGCATTTGATGCCCATCTCCTCCGCGACGCCTTCGAAGAAGGGCAGGAGTTCGGGCCAGCTCAGATAGCGCTCGATGTCGAGCTTCTTGGCGATGCGATCGTATCGCGAGACGCCGAATACCCTGATCACCGTCTCTCCCGGGAGATACTCGAAGACTTCGAAGTTGTATTCCGGCGAGGCCGAGTGCACCGCGGTGATGAACACGAGCGCGGGCGCCCGTGAATCCTTCGGTACATCGACCCCGAGCTCGAGCGCTTCTCTCGTCTTCAGTTGGCCGAGCTTCCTGAACACGGCCTTGGAAATGGCGTCGGCCTCTCGCCAGCCAAACCGATCGCCGATATGGGCGAACATCAAGCCGTAGAACGCGGCGGAGACGTTGGAGAGCTTGAGCGTCATCTCCTCGGCCGATTTGGGGAAGGTCTTCTCGACGAGATACGCCTTCACCTCTTCGTTGGGATAGCTGTCCTTGGCGCGGATGTTCTGCATCTCGGCATAGATCCTGCGGGCAGTGATGGCCATGATATGCGCGCTGAACTCGTAGACCCGCGTCGACAGCCTGCGGATTGTCGCCACCAGCTGCTTGAGCAGCGCCTGCGAGACCTTGGGCTCGCTTTGCACGAGATCGAGAAACGCTTGAGCCGGCATCAAGGCGACGAGGCAGCTCGTCCGCGCCTCGACGCTTGCCGAGCGCGGACGGCCGTCGATGGCCGGATATTCGCCGAACATATCGCCCGGGGTTAAATCGTGAAAGCTCACCACCTTGCCGGTCAGCGAATAGATGATGACGCGGGCTTCGCCGTCGACGAGGAAGAACACGTCGTCGGAGCGGTCGAGATATTCGACGATCGGCTCGCCAGGCTCATAGCGCCGCCAGCTGCAGCGCTGCTCGATGTCCTTGAGACCCGCCGGGGACAAACCCGCCAACAACGGAATTGCCGCTAGGGAGCGCTGAGATTGTGCGGTTTGGGACTCTGCCATCGCCGGCACCACCGGACCCCCACTCGAACTGGGCAACCATACTCCACCCCGCGCTCAAGTTGTATCCGAAACCGATATGTCAGGGGTGCGATGCGCTGTCCCAGTGCGTGACAGTTCGATGAAGCCGGTTAGAGAAAGCGCTGCTCGATCAACGTCGACGACTCCTTGCCGATCTTGTCGAAATGCTCTCTGAGAAAGACATCGGCACGCTGACGGCCGAGCTCGAACAGCCATTTGATAAAGTCGCGTCCGACGTTCAGCTTGCTCGACACGCCGAGAGCGCTCATCTCGTCTTCAGCCTCGATACAGTGGATCAGCATCTTCTTGAGCTGGCCACCTTTGTCGAAGCCGCTTTCCACCAGACGGTTGACGAAATTTATGGCGCGCATCTCGCGCATCAGGCTCGAGTTGAAGCTGAGCGTGTTGATGCGATCGAGGATGGCCTGCGCCGTCTGCGGCACCTGATCGATGTGGATGGGGTTGACCATGATGAGCACTACGTCGGCGGAGGCGCAGTTGTAGACGATCGGGAAGATCGGCGGGTTGCCCATATAGCCGCCGTCCCAAAAATATTCGCCATCGATCTCGACCGCCTGGAACATCGACGGAATGCAGGCCGACGCGAGCACGGCGTCGAGCGTGATGTCGCCATGCTCGAACACACGCAGCCGGTTGGTGATGACGTTGCTCGCGCACACGAAGAGCTTGACTTTGTTGGATCGGCTTAGCGCCTCGAAGTCGATCTGCTCGCGCAAGATGTCGCGCAACGGATGGTAGTTGCTGGGGTTCATCTGGTACGGCGACAGCACGCGCGACAAAGTGTCCAGAATGATCCAGCCCGGCGAATAGTCGAGACTTCCGCGGCTGCGCATCTGATCGATCCATGACGGCTGCATAATCGACCAGACGCCCGTCTCGGCTACCGCCTCCCAGAATCTGCGTAAAGCGCGGCGGGCACCCTCGTTGCCGCCAAGCGTCAGCCCATAGGCCGCGACTGCCGCATTCATGGCCCCGGCGCTGGTTCCCACGATTCCCTCGAT
>DASUZQ010000395.1:0-9336 GCA_036376815.1 Methyloceanibacter sp.
CGGGTGACAGCCTCACTCCACAATCATCCTGACCAGAGTCTCCAGCCGGTCGGCCTCTTCCGCCGGCTTGTCCCAGCGGATGCGGTGGATGCGGGGAAAACGCATGGCGACACCAGACTTGTGCCGGCTCGAGCGGTGCACCGAGTCGAAGGCCACCTCGAACACGAGCCTTGGCTCGACCTGACGCACGGGGCCGAAAGAGTCCACGGTGTGATGGCGCACGAAAGCGTCGAGCTCGAGCAGCTCGGCGTCGGTGAAGCCGAAATAGGATTTGCCCACCGGCACGAGCTCTGGCGTGCCGTCTTCTCCTTCGCGCCAGGCGCCAAAGGTGTAGTCCGAATAATAGGACGAGCGCTTGCCGCTGCCCCGCTGAGCGTACATCAGCACGGCGTCAAGCGTGAGCGGGGCGCGCTTCCATTTGTACCAATGTCCTTTCGGGCGCCCGGCGAGATACGGGCTATCGCGGCGCTTCAGCATCAAGCCTTCGATGCCCGTCTCCCGCGCCCCGGACCATAGCTTCTCAAGCTCTTCGATCGAGCCGAAGTCGAGCACCTCGGAGACATCGGTGCGCGGCGGCTTGGCCTTGGCGTGCCAGGCTTCGAGCCTGGCGCGCCGCTCGACAAAGGGGAGGGGGCGAAGATCCTCTTCCCCGTGCAACAGCATGTCGTAGAGGCGGATATGGGCCGGATGCGATTTCAGCATGGCAGACGTGACGGTCTTGCGGTTCAGCCGTTGCTGCAGATCGTTGAACGGGGCGACCTCGTTGCCGCGCATTACCAACAACTCGCCGTCCAGCACCACCCCTGGGGGAAGCCCCACCACCACATCGGGAATGGCGCCGGAAATATCGTCGCCGGTGCGGGAGAAGAGGCGCCGCTCGCCACCTTGGTTGACCGCCTGCACGCGGATGCCGTCCCACTTCCACTCGGCCACGAAGTCAGCAGGATCGATCGCGGCAAGCTCCCGGTCCTCGATCTGATGCGACAACATCAGCGGCCTGAACGTCGCCGTCGTCCCGACGTGAGGGCGTGGACCCGCGCCTGACAGCCAGGCGAACAGCTCGGTGTAGGGCGGGCGAAGTCCGTGCCAGACCTCCTCGATCTCGGCGAGCGGCACCTTGGACCATTCGGCGAGCGCGGTCTTGGCGAGCCGCGCCGAGACGCCGACACGGAGCGCGCCGGTCAAGAGCTTGAGCAGAGCCCAGCGCTCCGTGGCGTCGAGCCCGTCGAGCCAATGGGACAGTAGTCGCGGCACCTCCGTCGGCATGGCGCGCTTCAGCGTCTGCACCACATGGTCGAGCCTCGGCGCTTGCTCCGAAGCATTGCCGCCCGGCCAGATGAGCGCAATGGTCTCGGCGGTGTCGCCGACATAGTCGCGCGACAGCCCGAACAGCACGGGATCGACGCGAGCCTCGATCATCTCGCCCAAGATGCGGCGGAGCGGCAGGCGGAAGAACAACCCGTCGGTGAGCGCCGCGAGCGCCCAGCCTCGGTCTGGGTCTGGCGTGGAAGCAAAATAGTCGGCGAGCAAGCGAAGCTTGTCGTTACGCGACGGCGTATAAGCCAGCCGGTCCAGCAATGCGGAAAACGCCTTCACGACTCCTCGTCCTCGCGGCCGATCAGCGCAAGCGCGCGGCCCCGGCGCCCGGTCGATTGGATGTGATGCAGGAGCGCGTCCTCGCGGCCGTGGGTAACCCACACTTCGTGCGCGCCGGTCTCGGCAATCGTCCGCGTCAGCTCGCGCCAATCGGCGTGGTCGGAGATGACGAGCGGCAGCTCGATGCCGCGCTGCCGCGCCCGGGCGCGGACCCGCATCCAGCCTGAGGCAAAGGCGGTGAGCGCATCGGGCATGCGCCGCGACCAGCGGTCGGCGATCGCCGAAGGCGGTGCCAGCACGACGGCGCCTTTCAGCTCCTCGCGCTTGGCGCCTGTGGCGGGCTTCAGCGCGCCGAGCTCGACGCCGAAGCTCTCGTAGATCTGGCAGCAGGCGGCAAGCGCGCCGTGCAAATAGATCGGCTCCGCATAGCCGGCCTCGCGCAGGAGAGCGATGAGGCGCTGGCACTTGCCGAGCCCGTAGACGCCGACCACATGCGCCCGCTCGGGGAACTGCTTCAGCGATTTGAGCAGCTTCGCCACCTCGCCTCGCGCATCCCCATGGCTGAACACCGGAAGGGCGAAGGTCGCTTCGGTGATGAACAGATCGCACGGGACAAGCTCGAAGGGAGGGTTGGTCGGGTCGGCGCTCCGCTTGTAGTCGCCGGAGATCGCGGCGCGGCGGCCGCGCCACTCGATCACCACCTGCGCGCTGCCGAGCACGTGGCCGGCCGGCGCGAGCCTCACCGTCACGTCGCCGACCTGCAAGGTCTCGCCGTAGCCGAGCGCTTGCGTGCCGAGCTTCGCCGCGCTGCCGAGCCGCGCCTTCATCAGGGCAAGCGTCTCGCGCGTGGCAAGCACGTGATCGTGGCCGGCGCGTGCGTGATCGGAGTGAGCGTGCGTGATCACCGCACGATTCACCGCGCTGTGCGGGTCGATGTGGAATCCGCCGGGCCGGCAATAGAGCCCGTGGGTGCCGACGGTGAGCCAGGACTCGAAACGCTCAGGATGCATGCTGGACGAACTCTACTCTGGATTGTGGTTTGATCAGGTTACTCGCCATGAGGTTGTTGCAATTGTTGTGGTTCACAATCGAGAGATGCAGCATAGTTGAACCGAAATGGCGCGCGGGTGTTCACCTTGGGGGGTCGCGTCGATCACGCTTATAGTGTGCGGCTTACACGCGAGGCGACGCGTATCACTGTCCTCGGTGCCGGACTGCTTTTGGCATCGCTTGTCTCGGCCGCGGCCCAAGACCCTCGCAGCGAAATCTTCACCGGGCTCGAGGCGAGCAACAACGCCATAACCGGCTATTTGGGCGCGGGTTACGCCTTCGGCAAGGGACTCTACGAGCGCGGCTGGCGGGTCCGCGCGGTCGGCGCGCTTGGTCGCTACAATTATCGAGGAACTCTGTTCGGCGCCGGCGCCGATCTCGGCACGACCTTCGACGGCGAAGCGAGCTACGGCGCAGCACTTATGGGCTACCAGTTCCGCACCCAAGCCTTGTTTCTAAAATTGTTCGCAGGCGTCGAAGCCGAAGATCAGAGCATCACGCCGCGCGATCCGGAGAATTCGGTGCAAGGCAGTGCCACCGGTCTCAAGCTCGCAGCGGAAAGCTGGCTCGACCTTTCGCCGCTGTGGTTCCTCTCCGTCGATGCCTCCTACGGGACCGCGTTTCAGCAATATTGGAGCTTGGCGCGGGCGGGCTATCGCCTTTCGCCACGCTTCTCTCTCGGGCTCGAGGGCGGCGCGCTCGGCAACGAGGAATACGACGCGGGCCGTGGCGGCGGCTTCGTGAAGGCAAATCTTCGCAGCCTGGAGCTCACGCTCTCCGGCGGCTTCACCGGAAATTATCTCGAAGACGAACCGAGCGGCTATGTGTCGCTCGGCGTCTATCGCGCCTTCTAGAGAAGAGCTGGGTGCACTGCCGGCCCCGCTCCGGCAGTGCTGTCCTCATCGGCGTGGCGTTTCGCCGAGGGCTGACCGGATCTACGGTCAAGCGGGCGACGCGCCCACCTTGGTTGTGCATTCTGTGCCAGAGAGCCTGCCGGAATGCCCAAGCGAGAATCTCTCCGAACAAGAAGGATGACGCAACGACGACGGCAAAGCAAACGGGAGTTCACACTCTCCAGCATTTTCTTGTCGATGTTCTGAATGGCGTTCCACGTCGAAATTCAGGGTGCGCGCTGCGGTCATTGCGCGCCTTCGCTGCGAGCGATGCGCCAAACGCGATCGGGCCGCAGGCGAGCGATCAGGATTTTGTCATCGCGTCAGATGCATAGGCACCCACGCGCGGGCACACGAGCGAAGCGGCGTGTGTTCGACGTGAATATCGCCCGTCACCGTCGAACAGCGGGACAGGCCGGCTGGGCCGCTGCGCTTTGTGGCAGTTAGGTGACAGCACAAGCCCCTGTGCGAGGGGACAATTTTATCGTCGCTGGCTCGGAGCCGGCTTCGGCGCCGCGCCCGGCACGGAGCCGGTTTGCGCCTCCGGCGTCGAAGGCTTCGCGTCCGCCGGCTTGGGCTTTTCGTCGGCGGTCGCTGCCTTCGCATCGCCTTGCTTGGACTTTTCCTCGGCGGTCGAAGGCTTTGCCTCCGTCCCCTTGGATTTCGCGTCCGCGGCGGAAGGCTTTCCGTCCGGGGTAGTAGCCTTTGCATCGCTAACCACCGGCTGATCGCGCCACGTTTGGAACCGGGTGGCAAGCTCTCCGCCATGCTCGTTCCACCAAGCTTCGTCAAAGCGGAGGGCTTTGCGGAAATTGTCGGGTGCAGTCGGCAGATAGCCCTTCATCTCGATGTCGAGCGAAGGATGCTTGCCGACGAGCGCGATTGCCGATTTGCGCATCGGCCCATAGGCGATCAGCGCGGCCTGCGCCGCCATCTGGGCCGGCTCGGTGGCAAAGGCGATGAAGCGCTTGGCCTCGTCCTTGTTGGTGGCAGCTTTCGGGATCGCCCACAGATCGAGGTCGTAGACCTGGCCGTCCCACATGACGTCGATGCGCTGGCGGGCGCCGACCGCGGCGCGGAAGATGCGGCCGCTGTAGCCTGCCGCCATCGACGCCTTGCGCTGCATCAGCATGGAGATGGCGTCTTCCGCCTTGTCCCACCACAGGATCTGCGCCTTGATCTTGTCGAGGGCCTTGAAGGCGCGGTCGACGCCCTCCGGCGTCCCGAGCTGGGTGTAGATGTCGGCGGGATCGACGCCGTCGGCGAGCAGTGCAAGCTCGAGCGTGTAACGCGGGCCGTTGGGCAACGCCCGCTTTCCCGGGAAGCGCTGGATGTCGAGGAGGTCGGCGATCTTGGAAGGTTGCGCCTTGGTGAAGGCCTGGCGGTCGAAGGCGATTGCCGTCGACCAAGCGACGCTGGCGATGCCGCAAGACGTGATGCCGCCTGAGAGAAAATCGTCGCTCACGCTCTGACCGCCGGGACCTGAGGTCAGTGCCGAACTGTCGATCTGTTCGAGCAGCCCGTCGCGGCAGAGCGCATCGAGCGCGCCCTGCGACAGGTCGACAATGTCGAACGGCGAGGAGCTTGTGCCGATCTTGTCTTTGATCGCGGCAAGCGTGCCGTCATAGGTCTCGGTCTTGATCTTGACGCCGGTCTTTTGCGTGAACGGCTCGAAATACGCGATCTCCTGCGACTGGCCATAGGCCCCGCCCCAGGTGGCGATAGACAGAGTGGCGCCGCTTGGCTTGCTCTCTGCGGCTGGCGCGTCTTGCGCGCTGGCGCCCGGCGAGGCGAGCGCGAACCAGGCTGCGGCAAGTGCCACCGCATAGGAACGGCAATTGGCTGGCATGACGCTCTTCATTGGTGTCCGATCAAAATCACTCGCCAAGGTCAATGCGGTAAGACCTGCGGTCCCGTCGAGCCCGTCGGCAAGCTGCCGTCGCCCAGCGTCGGACGATCCGCTCTGCGGATGATGGGCTGCAACAGCGATCCGTGGATCGAGACCTTTGGCGCCTCCGCTTGAGTCAATTGCGAAGCCCCTGCCGGACCATTGGGGTTCGCCACCGTGAGACTCCAATCGAGCGTCCGCTTCGTCACATCGACGTCGCCGGCTCCGGCAATCGTGCCCTGCGGCGTGCGCATGCTCAAGGACTGGCACCAGATATGGCCTGTGCCGAGACGGCAATCGGCATCGAGCTGATCGAACGGCGTGGCATTGTCGTGGCTCCAACCGTCGTCGTTGAGCGGCGTCGGTCCCGCCAGAAGTCGGGCAAAGTCGACCGGCACCGCGCCGTCTTTCGCTTTAAGCTTGAGGGTTCCGGCGAGGGACCCGGTGAATTGTGAAGGATCGCTGCCTTCAGCGGCAAGCTCGGTCTTGACGTCGGCGGTGCCGCTGATCGGGGCCGCGAGGCCAAGCGGCTGGAGACAGGTGTCGATGGCAACGTCGTCCAGATTGGCGACGAGGTTCACCTGTTTGCTCGGCTGAGCGAGATCGGCGTCGAGCCGGCCGTCGGCTGAGCCGCCGCATAGTTCGAGCTCGCCTACCTCGCTTGCCACTACGCCTTGTTTGGCGCTGACCGTGAAACCGCCCCGTCCGAGCTTGAGCGCGCCGGCGTCGATGGCGGCAGCCGAGATGCGCAGATCAGCATCGATAAATTGCAGTAGCGGCCGATTGAAGGGGAAGGAAGCCGTCGACTCCGCGGAGGGCTGTGCCCCGCCATCGCTCGAACCGGCTTTGCCGAGATAGGGATCGAGCATCAGCCGGTCAAAGGCGAGCGTGCCTTCAACGCGCGGCCGCAACCCTCTCGCGCTGAGCGCAAGCAGGCCAACGGCCTTGTTGCCGTCGAGCGTGAAGGTTCCGTCGTCGAAGGTGAGCGCCGGTCCGGCAAGATGGAAGGCGCCTGACGCCGAGAACCCCTTCAAGCTGTCGCCGGGCGGCAGCCTGACGCCGAGCCAGTTGAGAAACTTGCGCCCGTCGTCGATCTCGGCCTGCATGTCGCCGTCGAGCTTGAACTCGCCCGCATAGGACGCCGTGCCGTTCAATCTTACGCGGAGAGGCTTGGAGGAGAGCATGAGCGCGAGCGGAAAACTCTCCACGCCGCCGGTCGCCGTGGGCGATCCGCTTTCCAGCGAGTAGCGCACCGTCGTGTCCTTGTAGGCGAAGGAGCCGAAACCGGAGACGGCTCCGTTGTCCTTGCCGGCGTCGATATGGGCGTAGATGTCCTTGATGGCGCCGCTGCGATCCGCGGGCAGCGTGATCCTGCCGTTGCGCACATGCAATACGCGCACCGGCGCTCCTCCAAGCAGGCTGGTGAACAGGTCCTGCGCAGGCGTTGCCGCCGAAGCACCGGTCAAAGACGTTTCGCGCAAGGTGACGCGCGGCTTGAGCAGTCGGAGGGCATCGATGGTGATACGGCCGCGCAGGAGATCGACCAGGTCGAGCGAGACTTTGGCTTCCCTGACGATCAGCGTTTGCACCGCCGGCAGCCTGGTGCTGTCCTGCACCTCGAGCTGGCCGCGCACCGAGACGTCAGGCAGGAAGCGCACGCGCACCGGCCCAATGAATTTGACCTCGCCTCCCGTCCACGCCGACAGCTCCGCGGCGACGCGATCCCCGAAGCGGGAGGTGTCGCCGATCAGCCAGGGAATGAGGGCGATGGCGAAAACGAGAACCGCGAGCAGGCCGACGAGAAGCCATTTCCATGGCAGCTGGCTAGGCTTCATGCCGTCAGATCCACCCGTTTTCTTGCCGCCCCAAAAGGAGGAGCGCGACCATTTCTTGTGCCGCCCTAGGCCCCAGGAGGTTTTAGCCCGATTGGCCGGAGATAGCGAGCCCGCCGCCCGCGATTTATTGGGCGATGGAAAGCCCCTCGGCCGCCTCCGCCCCCGCGCCCGAGGCCGCTGCCCGGCGGCTGCTCAAGGCCCCAGGGCGTCCTGCGACAATGATTCCATGCAAAAGGAGAACCGGAGCGAGACTGACAACCACGATGGTGAGCGCCGACAGCCCGGCTTCCTCGTAGCGGTAGAGCGAGGCAAGGGTGAACACCTGGGTGGCAAGCGTATCGAAATTGAAGGGACGGAGCAGCAGCGTTGCCGGAAGCTCCTTCATCGAGTCGACGAAGACGAGGAGGGCGGCGGCGCCGAGCGCCGGGCGGAGCAGCGGCAGATGCACCCGCCACAAAGTTTCGCTGATCGTGGCGCCAAGCGTCCGCGCCGCGGCGTCGGTATTGCGCGAGATCTTGCTGAGGCCCGCCTCGACCGCACCGAGAGACGCCGCGAGGAAGCGGATGGCGTAGGCGAGCACCATGGCAAACGCGCTGCCTGAGAGCAGGAGACCCGTCGTCACGCCGAACAGCGATCGCATCAGGGCGTCGACGCTGTTATCGAGCCGGGCAAGCGGGATCAAAAGTCCGATGGCGAGCACGGTGCCGGGAACCGCGTAGCTGATGGCCGGGATGATGCTCAAAGTGTGGATCAGCTTCGATCTCGTCTGCCGGCGCGCATAGCCGAGGATCACGGCGAAGCTGACGGCAAGACAAGCGGCAGAGGCGGACAGCGTCAGACTGTGCAAAATCGCGTCCCAGAACTCTGGCGCGAGGCCAGCGGCGATATGGGCGAGCGCGTCGTGGATCAGCACCGAGGCTGGCAACAGGAAGCCGAACAGCACCGGGAGCGCGCAAGCCGCAGCCGCAAGCACTCCGGCCGCGCCAGGCAATCTGTCCTCGGGGAGATGGCGATAACGACCGGTGGTGTGGTGGTAGCGCCGGTTCGCCCGCATGGCGCGCTCGATCGAGAGAACGGCGAAGACGAAGGCGAGCATGATGCAGGCGATCTGGGCCGCGCCCGCCAGACTGTTGCGGTCGAGCCAGGTGTCGTAGACGGCGACGGTGAGGGTGCGCACGCCGAAGAATTCCACGGCGCCGATGTCGTTCAAAGTTTCCATCAACGCGAGCGCTACGCCCGCGGCAAGCGCGGGTCTCGCCAGCGGCAGTGCCACCTCGAAAAAGGTTGCCGCGGCGCTCCGGCCTAGCGTGCGGCTCACTTCGAGCACGCAGACCGACTGGGCGAGGAAGCTCGCCCGCGCGGTGATGTAGACGTAAGGGTAGAGCACCATGCTCATCACGAAGATGGCGCCGCCCACGCTCCTGATGTCGGGAAACCAGTAATCCTTGGCGCTGTGCCAGCCGAGCAGCTCGCGCAACAGGGTCTGCAGCACGCCGGAATAGTCGAACAGCTCGAGATAGCAAAAAGCGATGATGTAGGTCGGGATGGCGAGCGGCAGGAGCAGCAGCCACTGGAACAGATTTCGCCCCGGGAAGCGGTACATGGTGACGAGCCAGGCCGTGCCTGTGCCGATCAGGAGGGTGAGCGCGCCGACGCCGGCCATCAGCTCGAGCGTGCGGCGTAACGCGCCCGGCAGCACGTTGGCAACGAGATGCGGCCAGGTATCGCCGCTCGACTGGAGCGCCAGCACGAAGATGGCGAGCACCGGGGCAATGGTGATCAGCGAGATGAGAGAGGCCGCCACCGACCAGGCGAAATTGCCGCTGTCGCGCAATCGCGCGAAATGGCGACGCATAGAGCTTGGACGCGATCCGCTCAGTTGCGCAGCGTGCGGCAATCGCGGCCTGCCCCGTCCAACGGTGCGGCGAGCGCAGCGACGGCCTCAGGCGAGAGCAGCTGGTCGGCCTCCTGCAGGGCATCGGCAAAGGCGTTGGCGGCGTCGATGACCGGCTCGACCAGGCTCGATCCGGTCAGCGCCAGCGCGCAAGCGCGCATCGCCGGACAGCGATGGTGC